>DATJKB010000365.1:0-4025 GCA_035491875.1 Pyrinomonadaceae bacterium
CGTCGGCAAGTAGGAGTTTGCGGCCAGCTAACAACGCTATTCCCTTAGCTGAATATGAGCACCATCGGTGGGGCCAAGTGCGGTTGCACGGATGGCGCAGGCATGTCGAACAAATGGCCTCGGATGAGGCCACAAAAGAAAACCTAACACCCACGGTAAGTGGCAGTCAAGACTTAAGTTTTTGAGAAATCGCTGATTGCTGGCTAAGGAGCGCGGGCAGGTCATTTGCCATATGCGATTTGACGTTTGTCATTTTCCATTTGGCGCCGCAACGGCCATTTTTGCTGGGAAAATTGAGCGATCCGCTCGGAAAACGACGAGAGTTGAGCGATCCGTTACAAAATGGCAATTGGAAAACGGGAATTGGGATATATGACCAATGCCCTGCTCCTGCCTGCTGCCCTTGCTGCTGTCGTTACGGGCCGGAGAAGACTATGTCGTCGCCGGTAGCCATCTTCCGGTCGGGCCCGGCTGAACGGAGCGTAAAATGGTCGGGCTCACCGGCATATTGGTAGGAATTACCCCATGGGTCCAGGCGGATGACGCGCCCCAGGTACCTTGGACTCAAGTGGTCGATCAACACCGGATGTTTGTCCGATACGACAAATGTTCCGCGTTCCTCTCGGAACTTCGCCAGGGCAGAAGCCAGAGTCCTCATTTCATCGCGAGCCTGCTCTGCTTTCACGGCGGCAAGTGCCTTGTCGATGTCCTCGACTCTGATCCAATCGTGCATGCCAGTCTTAAACGAGGTGGTGGACCACCCGGAACGATCTTTTCTGAAACGAACACCGAAGCGAACTAACGAAACCACCGTAGCTGAAGGCTCCGACGCTAGCGGAATTCCTAAGCCGCTGATTGATTTGATTCGAACCCAATCACTTGGAAGCTGTATTTCGAATAATGCTGCGATCAGGCACCTCGCTTGCCTGACACTCAGATCACTGGCCATCGGCTGCTGAAACTGACTCCTCTTTTCACAATCCGATGAGGCCGGTTCCCGACCGGCCGCGCGCGCGATTAGTTGAAGGTATTCCCAACGATCCTGGCCCACTCGGACCTCAGCGACTCGCCACGTGCCCGAAGAATCACGACTCAGACGAAATACAAGATCGATTTCAGCAATTGCTTCTGCATAGTCTGGTTCGATCATGACAGGCTTCTGAACGCGCACGCTTCCAGATGGCAATGACATGCCGGCAGTTTTAGTAATCAACTTCTTCGCTTGGCTGGAGCTCAAATCAGCACGCGCCATGGCGGGTGCAAGCAGTATCACCAGGAGAATGAAAGATGCGTTAGCGCGAAGAGTCATGTCGATGAAGGCTTCTCGCCTGTTGGTGCGCCCTTGCCGAGAAGCATTTGCAGCATTATTTGAAATTGAGCAGTCGTGAATGGCTTTGGCAGAAAAACGACTGCACCGGCAGCAAAACTATCTTGCGATAGTTTGGGATCTTGCTCAGCAGTCATCATCATGACCGGAATGCTCATCAGAGGTTGCTCAGTTTTCATTTGTCGCACGAGTTCGGGACCGGAGATGTGCGGCATTACAACGTCGAGAATTGCAGCCGTGAAGGTTGGATTGTCCTGGAGAATTTTGTAAGCCTCACGTCCGTCGCGCGCAGTGACAACAGCGAAGCCATCTCTTTCAAGAATGGTCGCCACGAGCCGAAGAATCGCCGGGTCATCGTCGGCGATAAGGATCCGGCGACTGCCGCGGTCGGTCTGCATCTTTCCTATGTCGCTTTCTGCCATACCGCTCCTTCAAATAAATATCGATCGTTTACGCTTCAACAGGACGGCAACTCTCACCCGCCTGTGTCGATAGATCCGCGGCGAGTTTTACAGCTGCCATCATACTCGAATGTTCGGCGAGTCCTTTGCCGGCAATGTCGAAAGCGGTTCCATGATCGACGGAAGTTCTAATGAACGGGAGACCCAAGGTGACGTTAACCGCTTCACCGAACGACAAACACTTTACTGGAATCATCGCCTGGTCATGATAACAAGCAATCACTGCGTCGAACTCACCGCGCGACGCTCTCAAGAATACCGTATCGGCTGAAAACGGCCCATTCACATTAATGTCGTCGATCCCGCGCGCGGCTTCAATCGCAGGAACGATTTCCGACGCTTCTTCGACTCCAAACAATCCGCCTTCCGCACCGTGTGGATTTAGAGCTGCCACTGCGAGCCGGGGCCGTTCGATTCCCCACCGTTGGAGTTCGCGATGGGTAAGATTGATAACTTTCACGATACGGTCGCGTTCGACCATCCGAATAGCAACCGACAGAGGAACGTGAGTCGAAAGCAAAACAATGCGTAGATTCGCAGCGACGAACGCCATCGCATATTCCTCCGCTCCTGTTAGGTGAGCGAGAAATTCTGTGTGACCGGGAAAGCTGTAACCACCCAAAAAGAGTGCGCGCTTGTTAATCGGCGCAGTGGCGATCGCATCAATGCTGCCCGCCGCACAAAGCTCTACTGCCGCTTCAATATAGCCGGCAGCAGCTTTTCCCGCTGCCCCTGATTCAATGCCAGGTTCGATGTAGCCGCTGATGTTGTCGAGGTGATAGATGAGCGGTTCAGTTAGTTGTTCCGGAAAGGGTTCGTCTTTGCGAACAATGTCGTAACCCGATTGTAGATCGAGAGTGCGAGCAGTATGGGCAAGCAGTTGGGCATCGCCGATGATTATCGGAACGCAGACCCTTCTGATTTCTTCTTCGGCAACAGCCTTGAGAACGACTTCTGGGCCGATGCCTGCCGGATCACCCATAGTGATTCCGATGCGTGGCAATACTCGCCGCGGTCGAGGTACCGGGTTTGGTGGAAATTGATCTGACTGTCGCATTTGCTGAAGCGACGCGTTTCGGCGTACGCAAAGAGTAGGGTCGAGGCTCTCTCTGCGCTCTGCTTATGCCGTAGTTTTTTCTACCCGCTCTTCGGCCTTGAACATGTATTTTACGTTGCGCTTGAGCACGAGCAGATTCGGTGCGCCCTTGCGATTAACTTTGAGAGCGCCGCGATCGTACCACTCGATTGTGCCTTCGATTTCCTCACCATCAAGTAGAACGATGACCATCGGTGTGTGAGCGTCGATCTGTTTTTTGTAATAGAAGATCTCGGCATTAGTTTCGTTAGGTGGCGGAATGCGCTTCTTCACTTGCACCGATGATGGTTGTTGTTGAGCGGCGCGCGGTTCTCGCGGTTCTCGCGATTCATTCGACGGTCGGGAGCTGCCGTTTTGACGTTCTCTGGGCTGAGGAACCTCGCGCGCTTTGCCCTTAACTTCGGCGAGTGTGGTTCTGATGAGTTTACGATTCACTGATTATTACCTCCAAAATCTTATATGACGGCTTTACATCCGTCGGGGCGCGTCAAATGTAAGGCAGGGAAAAACCTTCACGGACCAGCACAGACTCTCGCAGGCGACAGCCATCCGAGGAGAGGAACTGTATTTCGTTACCCGTAATGGGAAATCCTGCAAGGAATGAGTGACATGCTACACAACGAACGTGGAAAATGCAAAGGTCCGTATGCGTAAAATCGCCGATGTTTTTGTTGCAAGGAACGTAGTGGTTTGAGCTAGAGCTTAGGTCGAACAAACGTCCGATATGCTTCAGCTCGGGCAAGAATTCTGTTTACATCTGGGCTTGACGGCGTGCACTCTGGTCCGAGATTCGTGCAGGCTTGAAATACCATGACGCTTTACATTCCATCCTTCGCGCTCAAATCTTGTAATCCTCAAATCCTGTCCTAAAAAGATAAAAAATAGGGAAGGTCCTTCGACCTTCCCTTTTCAGCAGGGCAAGAACACCGTTTACTTAATCAGCTTTCTTGCGGATGAAAGTAGGCACATCGAGATCGTCGGCACGAGCGCCGGCCATCATTGGACGCGGCAAATCGTCTGGCGGCCTCGGTGTGTAGCGAGGTTGCGGAACCGGCATTACAGTTGTCGAAGCCGCTGATGCGACACTCACTGCTTCCCTCTCAAAGCCGGTCGCAATAACCGTGATCTTCATTTCGTCAGT
>DATJKB010000366.1:0-5833 GCA_035491875.1 Pyrinomonadaceae bacterium
TCGAGCTCAGATGTGGCCCACTCTTTCCACGGATGATTCTTCAATGCGTCTTTTCTGTAGGGCTTTAGAAACTCAACCAGCTCCAGCCGTTTCTTATCTGTGAAACTTGCACAGACGCCGACGTGATGCAGTTCGCCGTTGTCATACAAACCCAGCAATAGTGAACCTACAGCAGTTCGCTCGCCCTTCTTATGCCAACGAAAACCCGCGACCACACAATCACACTCGCGTTCGTGTTTCACTTTCAACATCACGCGCTTGTTTGATTCGTACACACCTGACGCGGGCTTGGCGACGACTCCATCAAGACCGGCTCCTTCAAAACGTCGAAACCAATCGCGTGCGATCTTCATATCACTGGTGGCCGGCGTCAGATGAACTGGCGACTCAGCAGACGACAATATCGACTCGAGTTTACGCCGCCGTTGCTCAAAAGGCGTGTTCCGGAGATCTTTCTTTCCTTCAGCGAGTAGATCAAAGAAGACGACCGACGCAGGCATTTGCTCCGCCAGCATCTTTACACGCGACGCAGCCGGATGAAGTCGGAGTTGGAGCGCATCGAAATCGAGTGCTCCATCGTGCGCAAGCACCACCTCGCCATCAAGTACGCATTGTTTCGGTAGTTGCTTCTTGAGAGGTTCAACCAGGTCGGGAAAGTACCGGTTCAGTGGCTTCTCATCGCGGCTCTGGATGAAAACTTCGTCGCCATCGCGAAACACAAGCGCGCGAAAACCATCCCACTTCGGCTCAAAAATCCAATCTCCCGTCTCAGGCAACTCGCTGACACGTTTCGCCAACATCGGTAGGATGGGTGGATTTACAGGAAGCTGCATAAGAATATCCACAGATTACACAGATTACACAGATTATGAACTAAGCAGGAACGTTGAGAAAGACTAGTTCCCTCAACGCCACTATCTAATTCAAAATCTGCGTAATCTGTGTAATCTGTGGATACTCTTTATCTCGCAGAAGTCACGGACGAACTCTCTGTCTTCGGATTCCACGGTGGTGGATTCACACCAAGCAAATGCCGCACAAAGAAGTCGTAGCGTTTGTGATCGCCGTAGGCAGAGTATTGATCGCCGCGCGCCGCTCCGTGATTCGCGCCCGGCACGACGAGTAAATCGAAGTCCTTGTTATGTTTGATAAGCTGCTTCACTACCTGCATCGTCGACGATGGATCGACATTCGTATCCATCTCTCCAACAATCAGCAAAAGGTTTCCCTGTAGTCGATACGCATTATCAACGTTCGACGACGCTGAATACTGCGGACCGATTGGCCAACCCATCCACTGCTCATTCCACCAGATCTTATCCATGCGATTGTCGTGACAGCCGGCATACGATACAGCCGCCTTGTAAAACTCCGGATGAAACAACAATCCACCCATCGAGTTTTGTCCGCCTGCGGAACCTCCGTACAGGCCGACACGCGTGACGTCGTACCAGGGGTATTTCGCAGCGACTGCTCTGTGCCACAGGATTCGATCGGAAAAGCCGGCGTCTCCCAGATTCTTCCACGCCACATCGTGAAAAGCCTTCGAACGATTAGCTGTTCCCATCCCGTCGATTTGGACTACGATGAATCCAATTTCCGCCTGGGCCATCATCGACGAGTAAGTCAAAAACGATTTAGGTACAAACGAGCCTTGGGGCCCAGCGTAAATATTTTCGATCACCGGATACTTTTTTCGGGGATCGAAATTGGTTGGTCGAACGATGACGCCCCAGATATCAGTCTTACCGTCGCGACCGGTTGAAGTAAAGACTTCCGGCGCTTGCCAACCAGCCTTGGACAGTTCGGTCGCGTTGCCCCGTTCGACTGTCGTTAAGAGCGAATTATCCGAGACGCGTCGGAGCTCGAGCACAGGCGGGAGATCGAGTCGCGAATAGTTGTCGAAGAAAAACTGACCATCGTTCGAGTAAGCTACGTTGTGGTTCGCCTCCTCAGACGTGAGCTTAGTGAAACCGGTACCATCGAAATTGATGCGATAGTAGAACGAGAAGTAAGGATCTTTTCCCGGATACATGCCACCAGCGTTGAACCAGATTTGTCGCTTGGCGGCATCGACGCGTTGAACTCCTCGAACAAGCCAGTTTCCAGTAGTAATTTGCGTCTTCACTTGACCCGTCGAGCCGTCGTACAGATAAAGATGGGCCCAACCATCACGCTCCGACATCCAGATGATCTCTTTTCCGTCGTTGACGTCGTACCGATATCGCTTACCTGAATCAGCCAGACCGCCGTTCGCCAGTCGGTAGCTGAAGAAGGTCTTCGGCTCGTCAGAAATGAGCGCGCGCGCGGTTCCACTCGTCGCGGCAACTTCGATCACGCGATACACCTGGTGACCACGTTGATTGTATTCAAACGTGAAGCCGCGACTGTCTTTCCACCACACCGGATTCGAAAGCTCGTAAGGATTTGGAAAGAGCTTGTTGTCGATATTGGTTTGCCGTTTATTAGTTACATCGAACAACGCTGGTTGCTCGAGGTCGAGAACATCGCCGGGTTTGGCGTAGACAATTGAAGAGTGTTTTGGCTGCAACTGATCTTCGGGTGACGACTCGACGTAATGAACTTCTCGTCGATAACCGGGCTTGACTCGGTACGCAGCCAGTTTGGTCGAATCCGGAGACCATGCGATTGATTGTGGATCGTAATAGTTGCCTTCTGAACCGTCAGTGCTAAGGAAGATCAGATCGCGCGATCCGACTGCGCGCACCGCGACGTTGAAGTTATTTACAACCGCTTCCCACTTCTTGTCAGGTGAGACTATAGGTCCCTGAGGCCTTGGACCCCCGGGTCGTCCAGGATTCTCGACTTTTACGCAGGCAGCGTCGCTGATCGTGCAGCGAACAGCAACTGTGTCGATTGTGGCGTTAAAATTTGCCGCCGCATCGTCGAAGCGCAGTCCAACCAACTGGAGATCCTGGGGCTTATAGGTGTTGCCTGTTAACTTCGACAGCGCTGCGGCGATCTTCTCGTGATCGAAGGCCGGACGTTTCTGAAGAGTTTGCGCATCGAAGATGACGAACTCAGTCGCGCCATGTGACAGCTTTCGATAGAAGAGGCGGTTGGTGTTGCCAATCCACGTCGCACCGAGAACAATATCGATCGCAGCCGCTTCGTAGCGAGATTTTAAAGCAGCCGCACGCTCATAATCAGCTCGTGTGCCTTGAGCATTTGTTCGTTGAGGACTGATAGCGGCGATCAGAAGAATTAGAGTTGCGACAAGGTGGGACTTTTTCATGTGAATTCCTCGGATATTGAAATTAGGAGCTGGAGCATTAGGCAGGAGCCGCTATCCAAACAATTCTCAACTCCAGAGACCACCGACTTCATGTCGGTGGTGGCTTAAATTTCAGCCTACAACCGCTGGCCCTACATCTTCGGCGCGCTCTGCGCGCCGATTTCTTTTTAGAGAGCATGTTTAGGTCAAAACTGACGTACCACCGACCTGACGTCGGTCTCACGTTCCTATTTCCCGAACGCATATAACGCACTACGCGTCCTTATGTAGATCCGTCCATCCGCAATCGCCGGTGTGGCATACACTTCGTCGTCCATTTCATTCACACCCAGCACTTCCCATTCGCCCATCGCCTTCAACACCGAGACCTGTCCGCCTTGTCCAATCAGATAAACCTTATCGTCGGCAGCAACAGGTGAAGCAAAGTATTTATCGATCGCTCCATGAAGTCGGCCTTGCTTGAGCACCTGGCCGGTCGCTGGATCGAACGAAATCAGAATGCCGCTATCGTTGATCATGTAGAGCACGCCCTTGTAGAGCAGCGTCGACGGCACCTGCGGAACTGGTTTTTGATAACGCCAACGTATCGCTGACGCCGTCTGATCTCCCTCGCCTCCCATCCTTATCGCGAGTAGACCATTCTCCGCTGCCATCATCGAACGAAAAACTTCCCAGTCTTTGTCGTTCAACTTCTCATCGCGGTTCATATCAAACGCTTCGAAGGCAGCGGTCAACAATCGCTCCATTGGTGGGCGACCTTGTCCGGTGGGTAGCTCCGTCTTCGCAATCTGTCGATCATTGTCTTTGTCATACTTCGGCAGCGCTTCATCCCAGGAAATCGTCGATACCTGTTGGCCCGGTTGATTCTGCGGAAAGCCCCACCCGTTGATGTAGAGATACTCAGAATCATGACTCGCAATCGACTTCATCTCACACGCGAGTCCGCGGACCCACCAAACTCGCTTCCCATCTGCGACCGAGTACGCCGAAAGCTGAAACGATTCGGGGACGATGATCTGCTTTGGACCTTGCCTTGGTTCATAGATGATCGGTGTCGAGTATCCCGAAATCACTACAGGTCGATCGACTTTCCAACGAACCTTGCCGCTGTTCTTATCAACGGCGATGAGATAAGAACTTGGGTAATCCTGGTCAACCGGCAAGATCACTTTGTCGTCGACGAGGATTGGCGAAGCTCCAAAGCCGTAGAACATGTTGAATGGACCAAGCGGAAGACTCCAACGCTGTTTGCCCGCGCCGTCAAACGAGACCAGGCCAAACTCCTGAAAGAATGCGTAGACATTCGTGCCATCTGTGACTGGACTCGGCGACGCTGGTCCGTTCACGTTCTGGAGTCGGCCTTCTCGCGCTTTTGCCACCTCACGTTGCCAAAGTATCTTCCCGCTTTTACGTTCGAGAGCGATCACAAACAATTTGTGGTTTTGATCTTTACTGTGTGCGGTTAAAAAGATTCGATCGCGGGTCAGTACGGGAGAAGAGTGTCCGGGCGGTAGTTCAGTTCTCCACACTACATTCTTCTTTGGTCCAAACTCTGCCGGCAGCGACGTTGTAGCAGATACGCCGGTGCCGTTCGGTCCTCGGAACATGTCCCAATTCTGCGCGAGGACGTTCGAAGGAGATAGAAAAGCAAAGGGATAAACAGCAAGTAGAAGGATTAGTTTTCGCATGTAAGTCCTTGTGGAGTCGGTTAAAGATAACGGAACGGGCAACGCGGCACGTTGATTCTAATTGAGGAACATTAAAAAAGAAACGCCAACTCTCTGCGTCATCTCTGCGTTCCATCTGCGCCTCTGCCGTTTTCATTCACGCTCTGAGCGATCAACAAAGCCGAGATTGGAGACCCTAACTTCACGGGCTTGTTGAGTACCCGGAACGACCACGACAACCGCAGAGTCGCAGAGAGCACGCAGAGGTTGCGCGGAGATTTAAGACTGTACCACCAATCGGTAATGTTTACGCACTGTGATAATCTTGGCGCACAACACAACACTGAAGGAGGACGATATATGGCAGACGTAAAGCCAATTCCGGACGGGTATCACTCCGTGACACCCTACTTAGTCATGGACGGAGCGGCGGGTGCAATCGACTTTTATAAAAAGGCGTTCGGCGCTACCGAGTTATTCCGCATGCCTCATGGCGACAAAATCGGACATGCCGAGATCAAAATCGGTGATTCACCAATCATGTTGGCCGACGAACAGCCGGCAATGGGATATGTTGGACCGCAGGCGCTAGGTGGCACGCCCGTTAGCCTCATGATCTACGTGGAAGATGTAGACACGATCTACAAGAACGCTATTGATGCTGGTGCGACCGAGGTAAAGCCCTTGCAGGATCAGTTCTACGGAGATCGCTCGGGTACGCTGAAAGATCCCTTTGGTCACGTCTGGACAGTGGCCACTCACAAAGAAGACGTCACACCAGAAGAAATGGACAAGCGACTCGCTAAGGCGCACGGCGCTTGATTCTCGAGCTTATCTAAGGGCGGCACTTAAAGCCGCCCTTTTTTGGAGTGCGGTGACTTGTCACCGCTTTTTTTGCGGGGCTGCAACT
>DATJKB010000367.1:0-13268 GCA_035491875.1 Pyrinomonadaceae bacterium
TTGTCGAGCAGTTCATTTTCATTATTGCTTTTCATGGTGTTTCTCCAGATAGTGCCCTATCTCTTTTCGTAGTTTGGTTCGTGCGCGATGAAGCACAACGCCTACAACAAGCGGGGAAGTGTTCATTGCTTCGGCAATTTCGCGATTATCAAGCCCCTCGTAATAACGCATTACAAACATCTCACCGGCAGTTTTTCCGAGCCGCGCGACCGCCTGACGAACTAAAGTTTGTAACTCGCGTTCGTCGTGTTCAGCCTCGGGCGTCATTAACTTACTGGCGACCGACTGAGACTCAACATCGTCGATGTTTACGGCTCTCGCGCGGGTCCGGCTCCGCAGTAGATCCAGTGAAGCATTGATCGCCGCGCGTGAAAGGTAGGCCTCAGGATTCTGGGATAGATCGTAGGTTTCCTGTCCTTTAACCAGTCGCAAAAACACAGTTTGCAGCACATCCTCAGCGTCAGCGGCGCTGCCGGTGATGCGTTGGGCGGTGCGAAACACGCGGCCGTGATGGTTGCGGAAGAGGTTTTCGACTTCTCCCGGAGGTTCGGTAACTTCAGTCACTAGTCTTAAAGGTTTTGCGGCAGCCTGCACGGTGATCTCCTTCATTTCCCACTGACAAAACGTGGGGTTAAAGGAGTTATTAACAACCGATCAAGCAATATTCCTGAAAAGCCCTGAAAACGTAGGGCGAAACCTCAATTCAGAGGAATCGCCGGGAGTCTGCGCAAGGTCTGGTTTGCAGGATCAACCGTAATGCCGGCCGATTCAAGAGCTGTAACCCCTAAATAGGCTCGACGTCGTCTGGCCCAAAGATAACGCGGCCGGCCGTGATTGCACCATAAACCAGACACCATTGCCTCTCGCCACGGAGACCACCGACTTCATGTCGGTGGTTGCTTCAATTTCGACCTACCAACAGTGGCCAGTTACCCCAGCGCGCTCCGCGCGCCAGAATTCTCTGGGTGGGGTCTAGGTCAAAAGTGATACCCCACCGACATAAAGTCGGTGGTCTCTCACGCTAAGCCGATGGTGCAGCTCCATCTATTACACAGCGCTTTACTTTCCAGCCGCAAGTCGCTCTTCTGCGTGCTTCGCTTGCGGCGACTTCGGATACCGGCGGACCAATTCTTTCCAGGCAGCACCGTCGTAGTGAAACTGTTTCGTCATTCGATCGAAGGTGAACCGAATCCCTTGCCGGTTATACCTATCCAGACTCGTGTAGTTCAGGTAATACGTAAAATCCTGCTCGCCTAATCTCCGAACGGCGTCGCGCGTCAATCTTCCAGCAGCATCTTCAGCAGCTTCCCCAAACAACAGCAACACCTGCGGACGGAGTGCTGATCGTGGAAAGAACTCCAGGAAGATTCGCGCTCTGGAAATGCGTTCGAAATCAGCGGAGTGCAGAATAAGAGAAACGAGCCGGGCGTCGTCATCCAGATGACGTGGTGAAACGAGCGCTTCGCGTTGCATCCACCCTTGAGTGCGAGTGCTCACGCTAGCACGATAGAAAACAACTCCTTCGGAATTCGTCCTGGAACCTCGGATTGCAACGAGCCGTCCGCGACCTACGCGTCGTATCAAGAATCCGGTTAGATCTGGAGTCGAGCGCAGGGCCGACAGACGTTCGTCAACGACAACAGCAATTCGTCCACCTTTCGGCGGTTTCTGTTGAGCGAAGACCGTTGGTTGAAAACAGAAGTTAATGAGAATGGTGATGAGAAGTGTCGTGAGTGTGTGAGGATACATAGCCTTGCCTCCTAACAAGGTGAGGTTGAAGAAACCGGAGCAGGTGCAGCACGCAGGAGCACTAAAGGTGGAGTCGTTAGTCCTGCACCTGCCTGCTGCTCCTGCTCCTGTTCTGTGTAATCTGCGGAACTCTGTGGATCTGCTTCAGCTTCTCTGCAAAGGCTGCATGGTGAAAATGACAGAGCGCCACTGCTAAAGCATCAGCCGCATCGTGAGGTGAAGGAATACTCTTCAAAGACAACAGCAGCCGAACCATTTCCTGCACCTGATGTTTCTCCGCATTGCCATAACCGACGACCGTCTGCTTGATCAGTCGCGGTGAATATTCGTGTATCTCGAGCGCCGCGCGTTCCGCAACTAACAATGCGACGCCACGTACCTGGCCCAGCTTCATGCTGACCTTCACGTTTGTTGCGAGAAAAGCGTCTTCAAGTGCACACGCATCAGGACTGTGTCGTTCGACGACTTCTTGGAGCCCGTTACAAATTCGCAGCAGCCGTGCAGGAAAACTCAAAGTGGATGGTGATCGAATCGACCCGAACTCGATCAGCTTGTAACGACGGCCGTCGCCTTCCACGATTCCCCAGCCTGTGGTCTGACTGCCCGGATCAATTCCTAAGACTCGCATAGTGTCTATCGCCGCTGCGTATCCTACCATCGCGCAGGCTTACGTTCGCAAAAACTTTTCTGGATGGCATGAAGTCAAGTACCACGACGTTGACTGACGCTTAAGGCTGGACTATAGCCCCTTGAAAAGTTCTCGATCTTCATTTTTCGTCAATGTGAGTGATTGGACGTAAGGCTTTCCGCGGTTCCTGCTCCTGCCTGCTGCTCCTGCTCCTGCCTGCTGCTCCTGCTCCTGTCTTTTATGCAGCGGCCATGTCCGCTTCGCTGATATCAAAATTCGCCGACACCTTTTGCACGTCGTCATGATCTTCGAGAGCTTCCATTAGCTTCAGCATCTGACGGGCGTCGCTACCTTCAAGCTTGATGTAATTTTGCGGGACCATCTCGATCTCAGCGACCTGCGTCTCAATACCAGCACTCTTCAGCGCCGCTGCCACTGACTCAAAATTCTCTGGTGAGGTGATGATCTCAAAATTGTCTTCGTCATCGCGCAGGTCATCTGCGCCTGCTTCAATTACGATATCGAAAAGTTCTTCTTCGGGTTTCGCACTCTTACTAACAACGAGGTAACCCTTCTTATCGAACATCCAACCAACCGATCCACTCTCTCCGAGATTCCCACTGTTCTTTGAGAATATGTGCCGGATCTCCGCAACAGTGCGATTGCGATTGTCGGTCATCGATTGAATCAACAAGGCGACCCCGCCTGGTCCATAACCCTCGTAGGTGATTTCCTCGTAATGGACGCCTTCTTCTTCACCGGTGCCACGACGTACCGCTCGGTCGATCGTATCGTTAGGCATGTTGCCGGCCTTCGCGTCGCTAATCGCTTTTCGCAGACGCGCGTTTGCATCGGGATCCCCTCCACCCGAGCGGGCGGCAACCGTTATTTCTTTAATGAACTTGGTGAAGAGTTTGCCGCGCTTGGCATCGAGCGCGCCTTTCTTGTGCTTAATACTATGCCACTTTGAATGTCCGGACATGTTTGTAGATCCTTCTGGAATGTGAAGTCAGATAAGACCTATAAGTTCTGCTAGGTCTACTGACTTTGAGCAGTGAATGCGTGGTCGGAAATATATCACAGACTGCGATAGCCGTTGAGCGTGTCAGGGTTAACAGGTCGTGTCCCGATCTGTAGGGGCGTCCCTGCGTGGGCGCCCACTCTATGGACGAAGGAGGAAGATGGGGCGCCCACGGAGGGACGCCCCTACAAATCAAGACACGACTCGGTTAAGACGTCAGCTTTTCGTATTCCTTTCTTGCCTCCGCCAAAGGAGCAAGATTCGGATCCGCATCTTTCCACAATGCGAAGAAGTCCTGGTAGGCTTTCCGACTCGCTGCCACATCTCCAGACATGGCAGCCGCACGGGCTACGCCAAGATACGCTAGCGATCGCGCGCAACCAAAAGTGTCCACGCCTCGCCGATCAATGATCTTTTGGAATTCGCGGCGCGCCTCATCACCCTTCTTCAGGTCAAGATACACATAACCGCGGATATAGTTGTTGGCTGCCCCCACTATGAACGACATATCGTACGTACGCACTGTTTCAAGCAATTGGAGCGCCTTCTCATGATTGCCGCGATTCTTCTCAATTACAGCACCAACTATCGGCGCCGCGATGGAGGCTGATAGCGTATCGAGTGGATAATTCTTAACCGCCTCATCTATGAGTGATTGCGCCTGTGTTGAGTCACCGCATGCTGCAAAGGTTAACGCCGCAAACCCCAGAACCGCTCTACCACGAGATTGAGCAAGTGCCGCTGTCGTATTTAATTTCGCATCCTGGCATTTCCCGACCAGCGCTTGATTATCGGCTAGATTAAGAAACGTGCTCGCCGCATTTTCCGATCGCTTGTCTCTCACATATAAGGCGATCGCTTGCCGACTCAGCGATTCACCTTTGTTCACTTGTCCCAAATGGAAGTAGGCCCAAGCCACCTCCGACAACAGATCGGCCTCCTGTGGTTTACCCCGCACCCCATCGAGTTCTGCGTTAATAGTGATCCAATCGTTACGCAGAAAAGCGAATAACACATTGTTGTAATGAACTTCATTGGCATCTGGATTCGCAGCTTTTATCTGGTTCATGATCTGCTGCGCTTCGTCGTACCGGTCAAGGGCAAAGAAGGCCGAGGCCAGATTGTTGAGCGAACTCATGTTCGTCGGACTGATACGGAGTGCTGCCTGAGCCTCCTTCCTGGCATCTTCATATCGACCGATCAAAAAGTACTGCAAAGCAAGATTGTTGTGCGGTATGTAGTCGTTTGGATATAACCGAGCGCTTGCTTCAAGTACCTCAATCACCTTTGGCATCTCACCGGTGATGTAGCCGTAATATTTTTCGGAGATATAAAGTCGCTCACGTTCGCTGACCCGATCCTTTAACGCATATGCTTTTTTTACATACTCCGTGGCTTTTTCCATTTGACCAGTATTTCCGTAGTGGACACCGATGCGGGCGTAGGCCATTGCAAAGTTCGGATCCAGTTGCACGGCCCGCTCGTACAGCGTCAACGCCTCACGATTCCGGGCTTTCGCCCGCTCTTCATTCGCCATCGTGAAAGCCTTCAACGCTTCGAGTGACGAAGTGGTCGCCTGCTCCACCGGCACGTCATACTTTTGTATTGAACTCAGTGACTCGCCCAGCTTCTCGCGCAAAGTCGAAGCCGCCGTTCCGAGCGACGATAAGACCTTCTCCTTCGAGTTAGCCTCAGTCTGTTCACGCGCAATTGAATCACCCGATTGCGCATTCACTGCCTCGAGTGTGATCACGTAGTTGGATCCGAGGCTCGATATCGAACCAATCAACAACGCCTTCAATCCTTGTCGTCGACAGATCTCCAGGCCGACATCTCGCGTTACCCGTTCATCTGGCGCACGGTTCATATAGCGCAGCGTTTCCCGCACACGCTCTTCCGGAAAGATGTTAAGAAACGGCGATTGGGCCAACTGCACAGAGAGGGCTTGTTTCAACGTCCCATCAAAAACTGGTTCGCCCGTTGTGTTGACAAAGTCAGCCAGTAAAACTGTGTCTTTGTCAGTCAATGGCTGCGCTTTTTTGAAGTGGACAAAGGCTGCGATGATGCCGACAACAACCATCGCGCCGACCAGCACCGCTGCAACTTTGTGATGGCGAATGCCACTGACAATGTATTCGGCGCTCGACATCGTCGACACTGTCTTTGTTACAGTTGGCGGGACTTTATCGGCCAATGTAGGTGCGGGCGGCGCAGAAATGTTCGATCTTGTAACACTCTCCGGAGCTACAGATCTCTCAAACTCAACTTCAAACTCCAACTTCTGCCTCAACCGCCTCAGATCTGTAATCAGTTCCTTGATCGTCTGGTAGCGCTCGTCCTTTGCTTTGCGAAGAGCCTTCATGACGATCCAGTCGAGCTCTGCCGGGACGTTCGGAGTAAAACGGGCAATTGGCACCGGCTCTTTTTGTGTGATTGCAACAAGCACATCCGTTGCCGTCTCACCCTCAAACGGCAATCGCTCAGTAATCATCTGGTAGATCACAACGCCGAGACTCCAGATGTCGGCCCGCGCGTCGACCGGTTTGCCACGAGCTTGTTCCGGCGACATGTAATGCGACGTCCCCATCACTACTCCGGCATCAGTGTGCACGAGCACACGCGTTGTTGCTTCTCCGTCAGACGGTGTGCGATCTGTGGAGTCCTCGGTCAGCTTTGCAAGTCCAAAGTCGAGAACCTTCACATAACCATTTCGCCTCACCATGATGTTGTCGGGTTTGATATCGCGATGAACGATGCCCGCACCGTGAGCTTCTTCTAGCGCAGCAGCGACTTGCACAGCGATGTCCAGAATCTCGCGAGGTTCTAATCGACCCTCGCCTAATTTCTGCCGGAGCGTCACGCCGTCGATGTATTCGGTAGCAATAAAGTGACGGCCGTCGTCGTTACCAACTTCATAAATGGTGAGGATGTTCGGGTGATTCAACGCCGACGCTGAGCAAGCTTCCTGCTCAAATCTGCCGAGGCGATCTCTGTTGGTTGTGTATTCGTCGCTGAGGATTTTGATCGCGACCTTTCGCCCCAGCTTCATATCCTCAGCGAGATAGACTTCACCCATCCCACCTGCACCGAGTTTTTTGAGAATTCGATAGCGAGAGATCTGTTCCATTTGTACTTACTTCACTGTCAGGGCCTGAAGTTCTTTAGCGCTGATTCCTTCAACAGCAATCTTTTTGGTTCGCGAGGCATGACCTGAAACGATAGTGACAGAGCCAGGCTTCACATCCAGCGCCTTCGCGAGGAGCCGTTTCAATTCTTCATTCGCTGCGCCGTTGATTGGTGGCGCAGCAATCCTCACACGTAACGCACCGTCTTGTTCTCCGGCAAGTTCACTGCGCGATGCTCTCGGTACAACTTTTACATTAAAGATTAGGTGGCCGTCGCGAGTAGAGTATTCAATCACCAGCGGAACCTACAGTGTTATTTGACCCGCGCCGCGCAACAAAGTGCCCGCAATAGCCTGCTGAAACAGCCACAAGATTAGAAAAGCGACTATCGGAGAAATGTCGAGCATACCTAACGGTGGGACGATCCGTCGCAGCGGTCCCAGCAGAGGTTCTGTAGTCTTAACCAGGAATCTCATGATGCGATTCGAGTAGCTGACCATGCCCCAGGAGAAAACAATCCGCATGAAAATGAAGATTATGTAGAGTGAAACAGCGCCGTAAATGATGAAGCCTAATGCCGACACCATCGCTCCATGACGCACGCTGTTTAGTAGACCTGCGGCAGTGTAGGCGAGCGTCTCAGCCAGTTGCAGCACAAACCAACCAAGGAGTATCGCAATTAATATCACCACGACAGGCGAGTACTTCGGATCGATACCAAAGCCCATTAACCCCCGGCGCATGCGAAGCACGAACGGGTCGCTGAGTTGGCGAATTAACAAAGAAGGCCTCGAGAATGGATTGAGGTTGGCGGCCTCTGCAATCAGACGGATCACCATCAAGGCAATCACCGCAATGATGGCTGCCACAACAATCCATTGAACAAACAGAAACGTTCGGCTAATAACTAGCATAGTCCTCTATTCTAAACGTCCAGAGCGTTACGACCGTTCGCCAAATATCGCAGTGCCAATCCTTACCAGGGTTGCGCCCTCTTCGATCGCAACTTCAAAATCGTGGGTCATTCCCATCGAAAGTTCTCCCACAGCACTGCCAAAACTACCACGCACCTTCAGTTCATCACGCAGCTGTCGTAATCGGCTAAAGAATGGACGTACCTGTTCTGCATCCTCAAAGTAGGGTGGTACACTCATCAATCCAATCAACCTCAACCGTTCGCAGTTCTCGACTCTCTCAGCGAGATCAAAGACGTCTCGCTCATCGAGACCTGATTTAGTTTCCTCTTCCCCGAGGTTAACCTGGATGAGAACATCCAAAACATCTCTTCCTTCTTCACTGCAAAGTCGATCGAGGCGCTGCGCCAACGAGACGGAGTCGAGAGAGTGTATAACATCAAAGAGTCTCACCGCCTTCCTTGCTTTGTTGGCTTGCAGATGCCCAACTAGATGCCAACGAACTCGGTCTCGTCCTACCTCATGAATCTTTGGCTCCGCTTCCTGCAAGCGATTCTCCCCAACGTCCGTCACGCCGCACGTTATTGCCGTTTGGATACGATCGCTTGAATGCGTCTTACTAATAGCGATGAGCGTTACGTCGCTTGGCTCGCGTTTAACTCGCGCTGCGGCTGCATCGATGCGTTCAATAACGTGAGTTAATCGATCGCACAAATCATCCTTAATGTTCGCGGGAGAACTCATCTGACTCGACATCTGAATCGAATTGGACACAACGAAACATCAACTGATCGCCAGCTAAGCAAGTGAACGTTATCGTATATCAAAGGCGAATATCCCGCGACATCTCGTGGCAACTGACGTCCAGCTTAGATCCGCCGTTGGGCAACTTGGCGTTTCTTGACACCTTCCAAAGCGGTTCGCATAATGACCTGCCCACAATTTGCGGATGTGGCGGAACTGGCAGACGCGCAGGTCTCAGAAGCCTGTGATGGTGACATCGTGGAGGTTCAAGTCCTCTCATCCGCACCAAATGGTTGAATCAGGCGAGCTCTTTTGGAGCTCGCCTTTTTATATGTGAACCGAATTGTTAATTGTTGTTAAGGTCGACCGTTTACAAACAACCAGGCACTTACTTCAGCAGTAGTTCTTGCATCTCATTGACATTATTAAAAAATTTGCCACGGAACACTAAACCACGGTGTTCTCGTATCAAGAGGTTAGTCGAAAGGGGAGCATTACATGAACGTGGACCAAGCAGCATTTATGGATAGCGACAGTCTGCGCCCTGCCGCTCTTTCCACAAGCGCTGACAAAACTGTGCACTTAAAACTGGCTGAACGGCCCGACCGCGACCGCCTTCAGAGGGTGGTTGATCTCGCAGCGGTACTTCTGACTGAAGCCGAAACGCTCGCAAGAGACAAAGCGTTTACCGATGAAGCAACGAGACTGAGGCCGCTTGATATTCTTGGCGGCATCGATTTCTATGCTGAAGTTCAGCGCTTTGAAACTCATCTGATTAAGATGGCTTTGGCTGAAACCGGTGGGAACCAGGCGAGGGCAGCGCGGTTGCTTGGGATTAAGGCGACTACCTTAAATTCCAAAATCAAGCTATTCAACATCCAGGCCGAGTAACGGCGGGCACTTCAGTTAACAGCTTCAGAAAGACCGATTGGTAGCGGCTCGCTGGCTTCCGAAATCACCAGCGGCTGTTCTTCGAATAAAGTTGAATCCACCAGGGTCTGAATCCAGTACTGACCTGGAGTGGTGAAAGTTACATTCACAAAGAAACTAATATTGTCTGCGTGCCCACCCGCGGCAATTTCGAACCGTGTCGGTTGTGAAACCACGACGGGCTGCTGCTTATCGGGCGTAAGAATTCTGACTTCCGAAAGGTAAGCGCCCTCACCGCTCCAATGACTCACTACCGCGAACTTGATTAACGATACCGGGAGCTGTTGGACCATTATGTTTTGGAACACTCCCATGAACGACAACTTATTACCAGCCTCGAGTCGAACATCGTCACATAGCAGCGTGTAAATGAGTGTCAAGTTTTGTGGTTTTGATTCAGTAGGCATCTTGTTTACTCCCATCGGTCGCTGCAAACTCACCATCTCATTCTCCCCTGGCTTCAGCCTGGGGAGAATGAGATGACTAACTCAACATCTCCTTAAATGCTTGCTCGTCGACGATCTGAACGCCGAGTGACTGGGCTTTGTCCAACTTTGATCCCGCTTCTTCGCCTGCAACTACATAATCGGTCTTCTTACTGACTGACGAGTTCACTCTTCCGCCGCGAGCCTCGATCAACGCGCTCGCTTCGTCGCGCGTGAAACTAGTCAACTTACCTGTCAACACAAACTGCTTTCCGGCGAAGCGTTGATCAGCGGCCGTCGTCGCCTTGGCTTCTGATTCAGTCTTTACTCCTGCTGCTCGCAGCCTATCACAAAGCTTCAGATTGCCCTCATCATCAAACCAGTCGCGAACACTTTCGGCGACCGTCAATCCAATCTCCGGAATATTGTCCAACTCCTCCACAGTCGCCCGCGCAAGATTCTCGAGTGACCCAAACTGCCGAGCCAGGATCCCGGCAGTTCGTTCCCCTACATGACGAATGCCGAGGGCGTAAATCAAGTTTGACAGGTCGCGTGACTTACTCGCTTCGATCTGCTCCAGCAGGTTTGTTGCTGACTTCTCGGCCAGGCGCGGAAGTGAACAGATCTGCTCAAGCGTCAATGAATACAAGTCACCAACATCACGGACGAGTTTGGCTTCAAGTAATAGCTCGACCAGAACTACGCCAAGTCCTTCAATCCGCATCGCGCGTCGTGACGAGAAGTGAATTAACCTACCCATCAGTTGAGCCGGACAATCAGCGGCAACACAGCGTGCTACGACTTCGCCTTCCGGTCGAGAGATCGCGCCACCGCAAACCGGACAGTTTTTTGGAGCGCGAAAAGATTCTTCGTTGCCGGTTCGCTTTGACTTAATCACGCTCAGAACCTTGGGAATGATCTCGCCGCTCTTTTCGATCATGACCCAGTCGCCGATCTTGAGTCCCAGGCGCTTGATCTCATCTTCGTTGTGCAGCGTTGCGCGCGAGACAGTCGTGCCGGCAAGAAAAACCGGCTCAAGGTTGGCCACAGGCGTCAGCGCACCGGTGCGACCAACTTGAACCACGATTGACAAAACCTTGGTCGATGCTTGCCGTGCCGGATACTTATAAGCACTGGCCCAACGCGGGGCTTTCGACGTCGTTCCAAATTCATCTTGCAACGCAGTTGAGTTCACCTTGACGACGAGCCCGTCAATTTCGTAACCGAGATTGTCGCGCTGCGCTTCCATTTTGTTGGCGAATTCAATCACTTGATCAATTGAATCGCAGCGTGCGCGGTGAGGATTGACTCTAAATCCGGCCTTATCCATCCATTCGAGTGATTCCCAGTGAGTTGCAAACGGCTTGCGCTCGCCAACCAGCAAGTCGTAAGCGAACATGTCGAGTTTACGGCGAGCGACCAAACGAGAATCTAGTTGGCGAATGGCGCCGGCAGCAGCGTTGCGCGGGTTTGCGAATCGCGGTTCGCCCAGCTCTTCGCGTTCTTCGTTGGTCTTCTGAAAGACATCGAGCGGAATAAAAACCTCTCCACGCACCTCAACGTCCGCCTGGATCTTTGCCGCACCAGCCTTCAAACGGAGCGGAACGGCCCGGATGGTTCTCGCGTTTTGCGTAACTTCTTCGCCGATTCGCCCGTCGCCCCGCGTCACTCCGCGCATCAACACACCATTCTCGTAATGAAGTGCGATTGAAAGACCGTCGATCTTTAATTCAGCCACGTATTGCAACGACCGACCATCGGCCAGCCTTCGACAACGCTCGTCAAACGCACGCAACTCATCGACGTTGTAACTGTTATCCAGCGAAAGCATCGGCCGGCTATGAACCACCTCGGGAAAGCCTTCTGCCGGTCGACCGCCTACTCGCTGCGTTGGACTGTCAGATGTGATGAGGTCAGGATTCGCCGCTTCGAGTGCCTGGAGGTTTTCGATCAGTTGATCGTATTCACGATCTGAAATCTCCGGACTGTCCTGAACGTAATAGAGTTCTTCATGCCGGCGGATCTCTTCACGTAACTTTTCGATCTCCTGTTTCGCTGACTTCGTCGCAGCCAAGTTTTACTTTTCCTTTTCCTTAACGGTGGTCACCCGAGGAAGTCGAGCGGTGGGTAAACTCTCACTGTCAGCGGCCGCTGCCCTGGAAGTTGCTTTGGGGTTCGACTCGGCGAGCTTATGAATCATGCGTCCGATGAGTTTAATGCTTTGGAGAAAATCATCAATTCGAATGTTTTCGTCAGGACCGTGAGGATTTGAGCCCGCGTAACTGGTTCCAAAAGAAACAACAGGTGTTGGCGGCTGGTTGACGCCACAGACAGCACCGACTGGTCCACTCGACGGATCCATCGGGTAGATCAAAGGCGGCCGGCCGTAGACTTCCGTCGCCGAATCGATAACCGCGCGCGCGACTGTCGATTTCGCTGACGACTTTGCGAGCGGCGCGTTACCGAGTTCGATAATTTCGATATCCTTGAACCCCCGAACGTCGAGGTGAGAACGCAAAAGCTCTACGACTGTTTGCGCAGTCAGATCAGGTACCAACCGGAAATCGAGACGCGCCATCGCCGAGCTCGGCAACACCGTCTTAGCGCCCGCATCCGTGTGACCTGTTTGAATTCCGCAAATCGTGCAGGTTGCGCCAAAAATGTGCTCCTTTACGAGCGTTTGGCCCTTCATCGCTCTAACCCAACTGGAGATACGGAATTCACGCTTCAATCCGACTTCATCCAGCTCGATTGTCTTTAAGACTTCTGAATCTTCATCGCTGATTGGGGCGATGTGAGAACTGAAGCCATCGATGGTGATCACGCCCTTCGGTGATGTCAGTGTTGCCAGGGCCTGGACCAAACGCCACGCCGGATTCGGGACGATGGTTCCCCACTTCGAGTGCAGGTCCGCGCGAGCGCCGTGTGCTCGCAATTCTAAAAACGTAATCCCTTTGAAGCCCAAACTAACAACTGGTGCTTCTCTTGTATCGCGATATCCTTCGTCCCAGATGCAACCGTCGGCTTGTAGCAATTCAGGATGCTCGTTAGTGAAGCGATAGAGACTCGGACTTCCCAAGCCATCCTCACCTTCTACTAGAAAGCGCAACGAGACCGGCAGTTTACCAAACGATTTCTGATAAGCCTCAATCGCCGCGAAGCGCGCAATCAAATCTCCTTTACTGTTCGCGGCGCCGCGCGCGTACAACTTCCCGTCAGTTATCGTCGCCGCAAACGGACCAACCGACCACTCGGTAAGATGACCGACTGGTTGCACATCATAATGACCATAAACAACATAGCTGGACGGACCAGATCCGCACTCTCCGTAGATGATCGGATAGCCGGAGCTCATGCGGAATGATCGGGTGCCGATCCCGACACGTTGCATCAGTTGTTCAACCGTTTCGGCAATCGCGCGCATTCCAGTGCCGCGTGCAGCCACTGACGGCATGCGACAAAGCGCCTGCAAACGTTCGGTAAAGTTGCGGGCGTGGCGCTCCACGTATCGATCGAACTTCGTGAAAGGCACGGTCAGATACTTTCCTTCTCGTAAAACAAATACTTCGATTGATCGCGGCCGCGTTCAAACGCAGCACATACCAATCCTTCAGCAATTGCGTTTTTGAATTCTGAACGAACACGCGCCTGCTCACGACGCGCCGTCACCACATCCGCCTTCAGAAGCACGCCCCATTCTGATGGTACGGCAATACTTCGCGCCAGCTTGGC
>DATJKB010000368.1:0-5025 GCA_035491875.1 Pyrinomonadaceae bacterium
AAGCCGTAGCATCTCTTTGTCTGGATTGTTGGCTGCAACGTTGTCGCCCATCGAACATTCAGTCAGTAACAGGTAGCGCGGCGCTCTTGTTTTTTCGACGTAACGGATCATAGCCGTGGTGCTGCCTGAATAATCAGAGGCTTCAACCACTGCGGGACTGCATTCCGGATGCGCAAGAATCAAGACATCGGGGAACTGCTTACGAACGTTTTCGATATCTTCAACGGTGAACTTCTCATGGACTTCACAACGCCCGGGCCAACCAATCATCTGGTAATCGAGTTGCTCCGGAAACTGATGTCGAGGATCACGGGTTGGAAAGATGATCTGCTTTCCGGTTTCGCGAGCGACATTGCCGGCGAGATACTCATCAGGGATGAAGATCACCTTGTCACTGTGAAGTGATTCGACTACGGCAACTGCGTTCCCTGACGTGCAGCAGATGTCTGATTCCGCTTTCACGTCTGCATAGGTGTTGATGTAAGTGACCACAGGAACGCCGGGAAACTCCCGCTTTAACTCGCGAACATTCTCAGCGGTGATGCTCTCAGCCAAAGAGCATCCTGCTTTCGGCGACGGCACAAGCACTTTTTTGGTTGGGTTCAGAATCTTCGCCGTCTCACCCATGAACTTCACGCCACAGAACACGATGATGTCCTGATCCGCCACCGCGGCCCTGCGACTCAACTCGAGCGAGTCGCCCACATAATCAGGAATCGAGTAGAACAGCGCCGGTTCCATGTAGTTGTGTCCCAGGATCAGCGCGTTCTTCGCCTTCTTTAGCCGGTTGATCTCGACCGCCAGCTCAGCCTTCAGCCGTAACTCAAAGTCCGGCACCGTATCCGAAAGCTTCTCCCTCAGATTCTCATACATGCCCTCGGCGGTCGTCTTTTCAGCAGTCATTGTTGCGCTCGACATCAATTAGATAACTCCCCCACTTCTTAGTTGATCCTGCTGCCCGTTTAGTTTTCTGACGCCCACTTTAAACTGACATCAAAAACAGGCGCCGAATGTGTCAGCGCGCCGACAGAGATAAAATCGACTCCCGTTTCGGCAACAGCGCGAACACTCTGTAGTGTGATGTTGCCCGACGCCTCGAGCTTCGCCTTTCCTCCATTTATCGCGACTGCTTCTCGCATTGTTTCGATGGTCATATTGTCGAGCAGCACTCGTTCGACTCCCAGGCTCAACGCTTCACGCAGATCGTCCAGAGACCGTGCTTCAACTTCGATTTCGAGTCGTGTTCCACCCGCCCTGACGCGCTCGACCGCAGCGGTTATCGAGCCGGCGAAATCGATGTGGTTATCCTTTATTAGAACCATGTCGAACAATCCGGTCCGATGGTTCTGGCCACCTCCAAGACGCACCGCGAGCTTGTCCACAACGCGTAACCCCGGAGCGGTTTTACGTGTATCGAGAATTACTGCTTTGGTTCCAGCAACCGCATCGACGAATTGCCGGGTCAACGTTGCGATTCCCGACATGCGACCGAGAAGATTAAGCGCAGTTCGTTCGCCAGTTAGAAGTCCTCTTGCAGACCCGCTAACCTGGGCCAGGACCATTCCTGCTTCGACAAACGAACCCTCGCTGACGTTCGCGGTCAGACTGATGTCCGCACTTAACTGTTGGAAGACCAGCTTCGACACTTTGAGGCCAGCAACCACTCCCGATTGCTTAGCGACGATATTACCGCTCAGCCTCGCGTCGACAGGTACGATACTGTCAGTGGTTACGTCACCCGTGAAGATGTCCTCATCCAGAGCACGGCGAATACATTCAAAAATCCTCGCGCGTAGCTCCGCGTCGAGAATCGAAGTCTCCACCGACTGATCAGTGATTGGTCTGCTCATTTCAGTAAACGGCTATCTTGCAATAAGGCAGGCGTAGAAGCAAAGGCCGATACGAGGCTAGGTAGAGTGATAGTTTGTGAGTCTGATTATTCAGGACTTAATCCACGCTTAGGGGAAGTTTGGAGAGGTACTTTCTCCCAGAAAGGCCACAGCCACCTTGTTCTTACTGCATCACTTTTTTCACGTCCATCATCGCTTCGTGGTTGATTTGAAGGTAGCCTTGGCCCGGGCGATCCAGGTCTGCGATAAGGAACATTACGATCGAGAATCCGCATACAAGAGTAATGACCGCAATTGAGCGGCGTTTGCTCGCTATGCCTTCCTGATAACCGACGGCTGCCATTGCCAGAATCAGCACTAGGTAGAGCCCAATCCAAATTGCAGCTGGGATCCGGCTTCGGAGCGCCGCGGTGATTCGCTGCGAATGAAGCTCGATCAACTGGTTAACCGATTGACTGAAAAGCGACGTAACGACAGACTTTTCCTTTTGTACAGCGAGAACTGCTTGTGCCCATAGACGCTTCTGGATCTCTTCCGACTTCGAGATTGACTCCGCTATTTTGGCGGGATCAGTACCTGCCAACCGTTTATCGACGTATTCTTTCAACAGCGCCTGAATATCGGTGTGCATCGGTTCAGGCAACAGATCCGCCCGAAGATATGTGGTTGAGATGGCGTTTGCTTCCGTCTGCACAAGCTGGCGCCGCGCTTCGAAACGTGTTCCGGCAAGTCCGAAGGTAAATGCGAGCATAAAGGCGAGTAAGCCCAGCGTCGCTCCAACCATTCCGGCAGAAGGAGCTTCCGGTTCATCAGCCGTACGCTGTTTTCGATATCGCGCGGCTCGAAAACCTACCTCAACCGCGACCAGAGCAATCGCGATTGTGATTGGAAGTAGTGTCCAAAGTGGAAAGGGATCAAGCAGTCCCGAGTTTTGCATTTACGATCTCCTGGATTCGAGTTCAGTTCCAGCTAGCGTTTGTGAGTGGCGTATCGTTTCACACGTTGCGGAACTGGTTCAACACAAAAACTGGAAGATTTTGGAGTGAGTAAGATCTTGGACCATGGTTAGCTGTAACTGATGGTGCACGGCACTCAACATTGACACGCGCGCCGAAACGATCAACACGCGAAATCAACGTTGACATGCGCACTACCGAATGGTCACCGCCAACACCTTGAACGTGCAAGACGGCGCGTGCAGGACCATGTCCTGATCTGCGTCGTATCAATCTTACGAGACAGGAAGGCGAGCGAGGTATAATCCTCTCACCGCGGATTTACCGTACAGCTATAGTCCAATACGTCGTTAGGTCGCTACTTCTGCTTAAAGTCTTTGAAGGAGGTCGAGAATGAACCAATTCTCTATACCTTATGTCCGTAGGATACTTTTCACAATATCTATCTCCCTTTCTATTAGCGTTTCATGTCTTGTAGTTGCCCAACAAAAGCGACCATCAGAGATCGTCGGTGCCGACGGCACAAAGCTCCGCTATGTTGTCGAAGGAAGCGGCATCCCGTGTGTCGTCGTCAATGGAAGTCACTATCGGCGCGTCTTCTCAAAAGAGCTGCGCCGGCACCTCAAGCTCGTTTTCGTAGACTTCAGGCGCAGTACTGAGGCTGAAGCGGCCGCGAAACTTGATGACATCACCCTTGACACGCTCCTTGAGGAGATCGACCAGGTGCGCAAAGCTTTGGGCTTCGACCGAGTGGCCGTGATGGGCCATTCCCTGCCGAGCCTCATTGCTCTCGAGTACGCGCGCAAATACCCGGAGCATACATCTCACCTCATCCTCATTGGTTCGCCACCCTCCATGATCCAGCCCAAAGAGCAGGAGGCATTTTGGGAGTCGGATGCATCGCAGGCGAGGAAGTCAGCTGATAAGCGCAACCTCGAAAGGATTACGGATGAAGATGTGAAGAAAGCGCCACCAGGGCAGGCGTGGAGGCTGCTGTTCGTCAGGAGCGGCGCACACTATTGGTATGACCCGTCCTATGATTCTTCATGGATGTTGGAAGGCATTGCTCCAAATATGAATTTCATGCCGCACGTCTTCGGTCTGTTCAGAGACTATGATGAGGGCAAGAGAACGCCGCGCGTGACAAGGCCGGTATTTCTGGCCTCGGGCCGCTATGACTACCTCGTGCCTTATACCACGTGGGAGGGGCGCAAAGATTCTTTCCCGAACTTGTCTTACAACCTGTTCGAGAAGAGCGGCCACTACCCGATGTTTGAGGAACCCGCACTATTTAGTAAGAAGCTCATTGAATGGATGAAGCGGAACAAGTAGTAACGTCGGGGATATCAAATTTCGCGGTAGCGCGACCTAACAAGTATTGCACTCGCAAGCTACGAATCCATGATCCAAGCCGGCACTAAACTCGGTCGTCATGAAATCCGTTCTAAGCTTGGAGCAGGCGGAATGGGTGAAGTGTACTTGGCGGAGGACACTGAGCTTCATCGCAAAGTCGCTTTAAAGATTTTGCCCGCCGATGTTATCACCAATAACGATCGGATGCGTCGATTCAAACAGGAGGCAACAGCGGCGGCGGCTCTCAACCATCCGAACATCGCACACATTTACGAGATTGGCGAAAGCGCCGGCACTCACTTTATTGCCATGGAGTTCGTCGATGGCCTGACACTGCGCGAGTTAATTCACAGAAGACAAACTGATCTCGCAAAGCTCTTGCGCCACTTGCAACACGTGGCTGATGGATTGGCGAAAGCTCACGCGGCCGGCATTGTTCACCGGGATTTGAAGCCTGACAACATCATGGTGACACGCGAGGGGCATGTGAAGATTCTCGACTTTGGCCTCGCGAAGTTGATTGAGCCACAGCAAACTTCTCCAGTGACAGACGGCTTAAGTCAACTTGCCACTGCAGTAATGCAACCACACTCTACACCGGGCGCAGTGATGGGTACAGTCGGTTACATGTCGCCCGAGCAAGCACAAGGCAAAGCAAACGAAATCGATCATCGGTCCGATATTTTTTCTTTCGGCTGCATCCTTTACGAAGCCATCACTCGGCGCAAAGCCTTCGAAGGCAAGGATGCAATTGACTCCCTCAACAAAATCATCCGCGAGCAACCGCCGCCGATCACAAGTTTTGATCCTTCCGTGCACTCCGATCTGCAGCGGGTTGTACGCCGGTGTCTCGCAAAAGATCCGGA
>DATJKB010000369.1:0-7988 GCA_035491875.1 Pyrinomonadaceae bacterium
AAAATAATTTTCGAAGACGATTCATGGTTGTTAGTGCGTCCGTCGGGCACCGAACCCCTGGTACGCATTTATGCGGAATCAGAATCGCCGAAGGACATGGAGGTGTTGCTTGAGCAGGGTCGCAAATACTTATTGGGTTGACGAACGAATCAGATCGCAACGTGTTGCGCGGAGGGTGAATCCTTCAGTGGCAACAGTTCAGCAGATCTCAATGGACATTATCGGCACACGCAGCGAGGTGCGGAGGCGTGGTGGAATCATTCCCTCCTGGGTTGTATTTGGAATGATCTTACTCGCTACCTTCGCTGTCTGTGTCACGGTGAATATGCGCACGAGAGCGAAGTTCAATATCGCTTCACACCAGTTCGCCGCAATGGAGCAGGACGTTGAGTCACTGCGCAATATGAACAATGCACTGCAGACTGAAGTACACCGTTTGCGAAGTGATCCACGGACAATTGAAGCTGCCGCTCGCGCAAATCTAAACATGCTTCGGAGCAACGAGTTTATCGTGCCAGTCGAATAATTTGATTCGATGAAGAGATCGATATCTATGCCTGCCAACGCCTGCCAACTGTTTTCCCCCGCACGTTTTCCGCGCTAACCGGGTTCCTGCCGAGCTTGCGCGGCTGTGACTGCCATCACAGCCGCGCTCCCCTCTCAATAACTTCAAAGAGTGAGTTGGTTGACACGTCTATGACCGTAAACTAATATCAAAATCTTCGAATAACTGCGGCAAAAAGAGAGGTTCAATGGCTGAAACCAAGCAGATTTCCTCAACCGCTGAGGCAGAAAAAGAGCGGTGGGAAAAAGAAACACTGGACCCTGTTCTTGCCAAAACCCCAGAACGGAAAAAGACCTTTCAAACGGTCTCGCTGGAAGAAGTCGATCGACTCTACACGCCCATAGATGTCGCTGACGTAAACTTCGAGAACGACATCTCGTATCCTGGAGAATTTCCTTACACGCGCGGCATTCACGCAACTGGTTATCGCGGCAAACTTTGGACGATGAGACAGTTTGCCGGTTTCAGTACGCCTGAGGAGACCAATGCGCGCTTCAAGTATCTACTTAAACAAGGTCAGACTGGTTTATCAGTCGCTTACGATCTTCCAACCCTGATGGGCTATGACGCCGACTCCTCTCTGTCAGAGGGCGAGGTTGGCAAGTGCGGCGTCGCCGTCTCGTCGTTGGCTGACATGGAAGTTCTGTTCGAGGGTATTCCGCTCGAACAAGTAACTGTATCGCAGACGATCAACGCGCCGGCGTCAGTTCTGCTGGCGATGTACCTTGTTGTCGCTGAGAAGCAAGGTGCAAAGTGGAACAAGATCTCGGGCACACTACAGAACGACATTCTCAAAGAGTACATCGCACAAAAGGAGTGGATCTATCCGATCAAACCGGCAATGAAGCTGGTCGTAGATACGTTTGAGTTCTGCACTCTGCATGTACCTCGCTACAATCCTGTTTCGGTCAGCGGCTATCACATCCGTGAGGCAGGTGCCACCGCGGTTCAGGAACTCGCTTTCACACTTCGCGATGGGATCGAATACGTCGCCTGGGGTGTCGATGCCGGCTTGGACGTCGATGCATTCGTCCCCCGGATGTCATTCTTCTTCAACGCGCATAACGACTTCTTTGAAGAGATAGCAAAGTACAGGGCAGCTCGCCGCATCTGGGCGCGAGAGATGAAGCGTCGCTTCGGCAGCCATAACGAACGCACGCTACAGATGCGTTTCCACACTCAAACCGCCGGTGTCTCATTAACCGTTCAACAGCCACTGAACAATATCGTACGCGTAGCGATTCAAGCTCTTGCCGGCGTTCTCGGTGGAACGCAGAGTCTTCACACAGATGCTTACGACGAAGCGCTGGCACTTCCTACGGATCGTGCTGCGCTGATCGCACTGCGCACCCAACAGATCATCGCTGAAGAAACAGGAGTGGTAAACACTGTCGATCCGCTCGGTGGTTCTTACTACTTGGAGTCTCTGACACAAAAGATGGAAGACGAGGCCCTGGAGTATTTTCGAAAGATAGATGCGATGGGAGGAATGGTTGCGGCAATTGAAAAAGGATTCCCGCAAAGAGAGATCCAGGATTCCGCTTATCAGTATCAAAAAGCTGTTGAGCGTGGTGAGCAGGTGATCGTCGGAGTCAATAAGTATGAGATGACTAATGAACCGGCAGAAGTACCGATTCTCGTCATCGACGAATCAGTTCGGACACACCAAGTCGAGCGACTTGAACAAACAAGAACGCAACGCGACAACGGCGCAGTCAAAAACGCGCTCAACAAACTCCAACAGGCTGCTCATAAAAACGAGAACACTATGCCCGCCACAATCGAAGCAGTCGGGGCTTATGCCACTCTCGGAGAGATTTGTTCTTCACTTCGTGACGTTTATGGAGTTTACGAAGAGCCCGCGTTCTAGTAGCTCGTACCTTCATCCAGTTATGTTGTTTCTGATCCTTATTGCGCTCGCAGTCCCAGGAACACACAATCAATCATCGGCTAAAGCTGGATTCGATGACCACGCCATCGTCTCGCCAAGGAGAATTGAATGGACGACTGGAAAAGGTGAAGACCGTGATACTACGGTCATGATCCGTCCGGTAGTTACAGGACTGCGTCCATCGGTGCTTGAGAGAATCCACAAGGAACTTGAAGTAAAAAGGATTCTCGGGCCCTCGTACGTGTTTTACAAACACCGCCAAATGTTTGGTTTGGATTACCGCGTCACTCACAATCGCAACCACATCCTGGCAATTACTTTTAGCTGGAACGCTTACTTTGCGGATCATGAGAAAGGCGTTGTTTTCGATTTGAGGGATGGCAGTTTAATCACAGCGCAAGACCTATTTCGTGAGGAAGCGGTTCCCGAGTTGCTAAAACTGATCAACCAGAAGCTGCAAGCCGAACTGGAGCAGATGATTCGCGATTACGAGGGAAAGCGCGATATCAGATACGCCTTGAAGGCGGATAACAGTCCGTTGACATTCACCGCGGAGGATCTTGTCGAGTTTCAGATCAACGAAAAAGGTATCACTTTTTTCTACGACGCCGGATTTCATCACTCGCTGCAATGGGCCGAGCCCGAGGGTCGCTATTTTTTTAGCTACAGTGAACTCAAAAATTTCCTCAAACCTGGCACTGTGGTCTCGCAATTTGTTGAGTAAGCGTTAGAATGAATCCATGTCCAGTCGAAAGATTCGAGTGCTTGTCGCCAAACCTGGTCTTGATGGTCATGACCGCGGCGCAAAAGTAATCGCCCGCGCGTTGAGAGATGCGGGCATGGAGGTCATCTACACAGGGCTCCGGCAAACTCCTGAGATGATCGCAGCCGCTGCGCTGCAAGAAGACGTCGACGCTGTTGGCGTCTCAATTCTCAGTGGCGCTCACAACACTCTCTGTCCACGTATAGTTCAGTTGCTTCGCGAAAAAGGAATGGACAACTGTCTCGTACTCGTCGGCGGCATCGTTCCACAAGAGGACTTACCGAAACTCAAAGAAGCTGGTGTCGCAGAAGTTTTCCTTCCGGGAACGTCAACTGAAGATATCGTGCAATTTCTCAGAACGAATGTGAAGCCCCGCGAATGAATGATCTACAGAGTTCCGATTTAATCCTCACGCAGATTCAGCAGTCAGTTGCAATCATCACGTTCAATCGACCCAATACACGCAATGCTCTCTCTGCTGAGATGCAGGACTGCCTCGAGCACATCGTCGCAGATCTAACATCTCGGAGCGATATCGGAACACTCATCTTCACTGGACGTGACAACGCTTTCCTATCGGGAGCGAACATCCGCGAGTTGACGCAGTTGGACCAGCACTCTGCGTTGTTGTTTTCCGAACGCGGTCAACGTCTATTTCAGCGCATCGCTACGTCTCAACAAAGAACTGTCGCAGCCATCAACGGTTACTGCATAGGTGGTGGTTTAGATTTCGCTCTCGCATGTGATCTCCGAATAGCAACGCCGGCGGCTGAATTCGCACACCCGGGAGCACAACTCGGAATCATCACTGGCTGGGGCGGGACTCAACGACTGCCGCTACTCATCGGCCGTATCCGGGCAATGGAATTCTTCACTACAGCCCGTCGGCTCAGCGCTATCGAGGCCTTTAATATAGGACTCGTGGACGCCGTAGATGCGTTCCCACTCCAATATTCCTTGCGCCTTTCCACCTAAGTTCCGACTGGGAATCCGTCATTTGTTTTCCGATTTTCTGAACAAAAGCCATATTTTTGGATTAAATTCGTCTACAAATCGCCTCAATCTTGCAGAAACAGCGGCATTTGGGGCCTTTTTCGCAGAGGTATATAGGTTGCGAATGTCACAATAGCCAGAAGTGCAATACCAACCAGGTCGACATACGGTCCTTAATCATCAGAGGTCAACTTCAACAGGAGAAATTCAAAATGCGTATAGCTAATTGCGAAAAGAGGCGGCTCTTCTCGTTTTTAATGCTGCTTGTAATCGCGTTGTGCGTCTCAGGCAGCGTCTTCGCTCAAACAGCGAACACAGGGACGATCACGGGGGTCGTGAAGAATGAAAGGGGAGAGCTGGTTCCAGGCGCGACGGTTAAATTAATTAACCTCGGGACGAATGCCGAGCGAACTGCTCAAACCTCTGGCGATGGAGTTTATGAAGTCAGCCAGTTGGTGCCAGGCAACTACCGCCTTGAAGTAGAAGCTCAAGGCTTCAAGAAGTACGTGCAGGAGCCGGTTGTAGTTAACGTGCTTCAGCGCACAACCGTGAATCCCGATTTGCAAGTAGGCGCCATTGGAGAAGTGGTCAACGTCACAAGCGAGCTTGCGCCACTCGTTGAGACAACAAAGACGGACGTTGGCGGAGTTATCGATCAGCGTCGGTTAGAGAATCTACCTGTCAACGGACGCTCTTTCGCTTCGTTGGCGATTCTGATTCCTGGTGCAACGTTGCAACCTTCGTTCGATCCAACGAAAGCTCGCGTTGGCACCTTCTCGGTAGGTGGATCGACCGGCAGGAACTTAAACGTCACTATCGATGGCGGTGACAACAAGGACAACGCCGTCGGCGGAATCCTTCAAAACTTCTCGATGGAAGGAATTCAAGAGTTTGCGCTGACCACGCAAAGATTCTCAGCTGCGAATGGACGTTCAGGCGGCGCACTTCTGTCGGTAGTCTCGAAGAGTGGCTCAAATAATTTCCACGGTTCCGTGTTTGGATTCTTCCGTGACGATTCACTGAACGCGAACGCTCCAAAACTTCTTGCCGAAGCGAATCCGGATCTGTTCCCCGATACAGCTGACGCAGTAAAGCCACCTTTCAGTCGCCAACAGTTTGGTGGATCGTTTGGCGGACCAATAAAGAAAGACAAGGCTTTCTTCTTCGGCACGGTCGAGAGAACACGCGAACGCGGAAACTCCATAGTCCCGGGAGTCGATCAAGATAAGATCGCATTTCTCGAGCCCTTTGGTTACAAAGCTGTGCAGTTTTTGCCCCAGCCGTTCAACGACTGGCAGTACACAGTGAAGGGCGACTTTAATCTGTCGCCGAAGCACACGCTAGTAACTCGCTTCGCCGGACAGAACAATGACGCTTTGAATGATCAAGCTGGATTCTTGATTGTCCGGACAGACCTTTCAGGTGGCAACGAGAGTCTGAACACGTTGTATAACTTCCTGGCTTCTCTGACGTCGACATTAGGTTCGACTACGGTGAATCAGTTCACCTACCAGTATCAGACTTTCGACAATCGCATTAACGCGACCACCGATCTCAACCTGCTCGTGTTTCCGGATGGATTGGCTGTGGGCCGCAACGGCAATGTGCCTCAGCAAACGCTCCAGAAGAAGCATCAGTTTCGCGACGACCTCACCTGGAACCGCGGAAACCACGGATTCAAATTCGGCGGAGATTTCACTTATGTCCCCACTCTCGGTGGACTGTTTGCGTTCAACTCGGCGCCCGAATATGACTTCAATTTCAACGCGGACGAGATAGCTCAGAATCCTAGCCAGTTTCCACAAGGATTTCGAACTGCGCAGATACTGCCAGGCTCTGTAACGTGCCCCGCCATAGTTGGGACGGCAACGTGCACACCAGCGCAACTCGCAGGTACTGGAGTCGTCGGAGCCGTAATCCTTTCGGGTGGTGACCCTAGCTTCAATTTGCGTGATGGCGCAAAGCAATTTGCAGTGTATTTCCAGGACGACTGGAAGATCACACCACGTTTCACTCTAAACGTCGGTGCGCGCTACGACGTTGATATTGGATTTGTCGACCATGGGCATGCGGCTGAAAACCGAGCGTTCAGAGCGCTACAGATCATTGGGAGCCCGTATGCTCGGAAAGTCGTCGAAGACGACAAGAACAACATAAGCCCGCGAATTGGTTTTGCCTGGGATTTAAGAGGAGATGCAAAATCGGTACTTCGCGGTGGGTATGGAATCTACTACGATCAGTCCTTTCTGAACGTGCCTCTGTTTGCAGTACAACAGGCAAATCCAGAAATTTACGCAACCTTCCTTAACGATGGCAACAATCTCAACATAGACTCGCCACCGCCGAGCATTCCGCGACCGTTGGTTAATCCATTATCCGGTACGCGCGGCAGGATGCTGGATCCAGATTTCGAAGCACCGTACACGCAACAGTGGAATCTCGGATACGCACAAGAGTTCGGAAGCAATATGGCGATCGAGTTCGATTACATCCACATCCTTGGCCTGCACGAGTTCACTGGGTTTGACATCAACCCAAGAATCGGACCGTTGATTAATGCTCAACGCAGCAGTCCGAACCCAGGCCGCATTCTAACTCCGCAGTTTACTGCGCACGCAGCTGAACTTACGGCAGCATTCGGAACGCCAACGCCTTTTGGACGCATTACGGTGGCCCAATCGGACGGGCGTTCGCGCTACGACGCTTTCACCGCTTCATTCAAGAAGCGTTACGCAGACAAGTTTCAATTGAATGCCCACTACACGCTGGCGAAGTCGCAAGGGTGGTTCGGCATTTCACAAGACTTCGGCTTACAGCCGCAGAACTTGTTTGTGAAATTCGATCCCATTAACTTTGGACCAACTGGTGAAGACGAAAGACACCGCTTTGTTTTGTCTGGAATCTTCGATCTGCCATGGGATTTCCAGGTCGCTCCGATCCTGCAGCTAGCTTCGGCCAGACCATACAGCATCTTCCCTGCTTGCGTTTGCGACATCAATCGCGACGGTGTGAACAACGATCGGGAGTCGGTTAATCCCGGAATCGACGATCAACATAAGCTGCCTATCAACACTCAGCGGGGAGACAGTTTCTCTCAACTGAACGTTCGCGTTTCGAAGTTCTTCAAATTCAAAGAGAGCATGAAACTCGGATTGTTCTTTGAGGCTTTCAACGTTTTCAATACCGGCAACTACGGAAACCAATTCCAGAATGTGACGGGCGAGCCTGATTTCGGCAAGCCAATTAACTTCTTTGGAGCTACTGGCTTCTCGGAGCCCTTGGGTATTCCGTTCCAGGCACAACTCGGAGTCCGCTTTACCTTCTAAGTTTGTGTCATAAACTCGAGACACTCCATGAACCAGCTTCATGGAGTGTCTCGTTGCTTTTGTGGTTAAATCTGTGGCGTTATGCAAGCCATGCATTCAAGCCTGAACTATTGTCGGATTAGCTTGTTTGCGCTGCTCCTTTTCCTCTTCGTTCCAACAACAACCCCAGCACAAAACGGAAATGTTCTTCAAGGCAAGGTGATCGCACCGGACGGAACTCAGCCGACCACGCCAGTTAGAGTAAGACTTACGTTCAATGGCCGACTGATCCTTGAGACATTCACAGATCTCAGCGGGCGTTTTACGTTTCCGGGGCTCGCGAGGGGAACATATGTAGTAACCGCCGAGGGCGACGGCCGAACCTTCGAGACCACGTCCGTCAGTACTGATATATCGGCCTTCGGTTCAGCCCCACAAAGTTTCACTCAGGATATTCACGTGCGTCCGATA
>DATJKB010000370.1:0-3505 GCA_035491875.1 Pyrinomonadaceae bacterium
TTGCGCAAGCGGCGCGAGATCCATTCGTCTGCCGAAAAAAATGAGGGCGGTAATGATCGAAAGATTCCAGGCCACTGGAGCCGTGTAAGAAATGAAGAACTTGTGGTGACTGTTTAGAACGCCAAGACACCACGCAGAAAGAACAAGCAGCGCAGCGCCGGGAAAGAAGATGCGAACGAGTTGAATTGTGAGTTGGCGCCGCTCGTCACGAAACCCGGCGGCAATTAAGGTAACGATCAGTGGAGCGCCGAGAACTCCGATCAAAACGATGATTGCCGTGACGAGCGCCAGCAGTCCGAAGATCGCATTTGCGACGCGCCGTGCTTCCTTTTCGTCGCCTTGGGCCAGCAGCTTTGCGTAGACAGGAATGAAGGACGCTGATAGAGCGCCCTCGCCGAAAACATTTTGGAGAAAGTTGGGGATGCGAAACGCGGCAGTGAACGCATCGCCGACGCCCGAACTGCCAAAGTAGTGAGCGAAGATTCGCTGTCTGATTAGCCCTACAATACGGCTGATCAGGATGCCGGCGCCGACATAAAAAGCAGATCTACCGCTGGTGTCGACACGGGTTGCAGGAGACTCACTGGGATACTCGCCGGTGCTTGCGCCAACCTGCTCGACAGTCTCGCCGGCGATTACACCGGGATCGGCAGTAGTCTCAATTCCTGATTCGTCGTGATTTTGGCTTGAGGGTTCGGTAGTGGCGCCGCCGTCCGAGTTATCCCGGTTGCTCTCGTCAGGGCCTTTATCGTGTTGCGGATCGGACAAATCCTTCATCAATCAGAGATCGTATTCTTTCAGCTTTGTCAGAAGTGTTTTGTAACTCACGCCGAGGTCTTCAGCCGTTTTGCTTTTGTTTCCGAAGTTTGCTTCGAGCACTGACTGGATCTTCCGACGTTCAGCGAATCGTAGTGCACGATGAGCAACGTCCGATAGTGTTCCTGATAAATCGAGTTGTTCGAGAGTTTCCTTTTGCTCACTCCTGACTCCAATACCCAGGTCCTTCGGTTCTAGATCCAGCGTGTCGGAGAGAATGCAGGCGCGCTCAATTGCGTTTTCAAGTTCGCGAACATTACCGGGCCACGGGTATCCGCGAATCGCCTCGACAGCCGCATCATTTAGTTTCGCCTCGCGTCCCCGTAACTCTTTTCCAATCTGACCTGCGAAGTGACGTGCAAGCAGCAGCACGTCGTCGTCACGCTCTCGCAACGGAGGGATCTCGACCGGAAATACCGCGAGCCTGAAGAACAGGTCTCCTCGAAAGGAACCGTTCTCGACAGCAGCTTTTAGATCTTTGTTAGTCGCCGCCACGATACGTAGATCAACAGTGATTGGCGTTCGTCCGCCAATTCGATCGATGACTTTCTCTTCGATGGCGCGTAGCAATTTGCTTTGTACCGCCACCGGAAGCTCGCCAATCTCGTCGAGGAACACTGTTCCCTCTGATGCCAGCTCAAACTTACCTTGTCTGCGATCACTCGCACCGGTGAAGGATCCTCGTTCATGACCAAACAACTCGTTCTCTATTAACGTCTCGGGTATTGCAGCACAATTGATCGCGACGAATGGTTTATCGCGTCGATTAGACAAGTGGTGAACTGCACGAGCGAACAACTCCTTGCCAGTACCTGATTCGCCGAGCAGCAAAACAGTCGCGTCGGTTTGCGCAACACGCTGCGTCTCAGCAACCGCGCGCTTTATGACTTCCGACTCTCCGATGATCCTGGGGAAGCCGTACCGCCGCGCCCACTCCTCGCGAAGAAGGACGTTTTCAGTTCGGAGCCTGGCCTGCTCGAGCGCTCGATCAACCAGCAACAGCAAGTGATTTGAATCGACAGGTTTTTGTAAGAAGTCGTGGGCTCCGTCTTTCATGGCGCGCACAGCTTCATCAATGGAGCCGAATGCCGTCATGACGATCACCGGCAGGTCGTTATCCGCGGCGCGCGCTGCACGCAGGATGTCGAGGCCCGATCCATGGGGCATGCGTAGGTCGGTAAGGACTAAACGATGTCGAGTGGAAGAGATTTGATTGAGGGCCGCCCGGGCGTCTTCGGCCTCGGTGACACTGTAACCAGCATTCTCGAGCGTCAGACGGAGTACGCGACGCAGACTCTCTTTGTCTTCAACGAGTAAAATGTCGGTCATCTGTAGTCAAGATGTCGCAGGCTGCCGCCGGACAACTCATCTTACCAGATGACAATAACATAGAGACTCAGCTTTTACCGCTGAACACCAATTCCCGGTTGTGGGCCATGTACTACGACAGGCTTGCCACCCGCTGACAGATGTACGGTGCTCGTTCCTTTTGCATTGGCGAACACTACGAGCGGCGGTTCGATCATGTTGTTATTCAGATCGACCGTCCTCCCCGACCCGTCGTAGCGGAAGGTTTTGGGAAAAGGTCCCTTGATCCTGAGGTTGTTCGTCGAGGTTATCGTTACCTGTTGAGGCGGATCGAGTCGTCCGTCGGAATTCGCATCAATCATGTAACTGTAGGTGTTGTTATCAACGACAGTCACGCAAGCCATCTGAGCGACATTTGTTGTTTGTCGCCGATTCGAATCGAATCGCGCCTGCTCAAGGTAAGTGACAAACTCTTGAGTGGCATTTACGCGGATAATTGCGACCCGGTTGTTGCGCAAACGCATGATCGAGTAGCCGACGATCACACCGGCCATCAGCACGACGATAATCAGTTCGAAGATATAGAAACCTGCAGAACTCTTTCGCACGTTTTACTCTTCAGAATCCAAACGCATTACAGCGCAGCCAGGCGCTTCTTCGCGCGTATGTGTCGCGCGAAGTAGCGATACTCATCTGAGGAGGGCAAACTAATTAACCGGAACTTACTGAACTAATATTCCCGCACGCCTAATGTTCTAACGCCATTTGACGACAGAGCTCGATCGATTTCGCCTGAGTCATAAGCCGTCAAGCCTGTGCCGCCACCATTTACGCTGAAAATAGAAGACAAGAACGGGTGGGGTGAACCGTTTTCGCCTGAAGGCCAGGTGCGAGCAAATTTTGCGACGACGATTGCGCCCAGAAGATCGCTGTTACCAGTACCTTGTCGCTCGAAGTTTCCCCCGCCAAGCACTAGCACTATTCCCTTAAACCCTACGTTGCCGTCGGAGGTCAACTTGCCCGTAACCACCAGCAGCCCAGCTCCCTCCTGCAAGACAGCATCGCCGTCGACAAAGGTAAACTTCGGAATATCGACAGAACCCATATCGGGAGGGTCACCTACAAAGTACCGCTCCGTAGTTTCAGCTCTCTGCTGCATGACATTCAAGAAAGCTCGGGCATTATCGGCCGACTGAAGGAAATACGGCAGTTGGTTAGTTGCGAACGTCGACGTCTTGTCAACGCCACTGACAGTATCCGGCTTTGAGGCGTCGATGATGGTCGTCGCTGTCGTGTTATCCAGTGCGCTCGTGACGCCAAATACAGGCAGCGACTTGGTTGGATCCGCCTGGTCATAGCCGGAATACTGTTTCGACTCGCT
>DATJKB010000371.1:0-7620 GCA_035491875.1 Pyrinomonadaceae bacterium
AAAATCTTCCGGCTGCAGATAACGTGCGTTAACACCCTCGCGCACTTCCACGCGCGGATCGTTTCGCAATCGCCAATCGATTTGGTTGTGACCGACATCGACTGCAAATACTCGAGTCGCTCCGTGTTGCAACAAACAATCAGTAAAGCCACCAGTCGACGCCCCAACGTCCAGGCACGTGAAGTCGTGAACGTCGATCTGAAACTCGCGGAGTGCAGCCTCGAGTTTCAGGCCTCCACGTCCCACATACTTCGCAGCCGGATTGTCTGCGTCTTTGATTCGGATTAGCGCATCTTCCAGGAACTGATCAGACGGCTTGTCGACTCGTTGTTCGTCAACGAGCACAACTCCGGCCATGACCATGGCTTGCGCTTTAGTGCGCGAGTCGGCCAGACCTTTGGCGACGAGCAGTTTATCGATGCGTTCGCGCTTCATGGAGGGCCATTAGACCATAAAGCGCCTGTGGATTGACGCGGCCTGTTCAGGCCTGGCGTCTTACGGCTTGTGTCAGCGCGCGCGGAGAATCACTCAAGTGAAGTTCATCAGCGCATTCGTGGCAAAGCCAAACAAGGATGTGGGGGGCATCGGCCCAAAAAAATGAACTAACTCTCCTGGCTACCTGTATGGCGTCATCGATTTGGAGGCGCTGCAATGCCTGAACATAAAAAACCCCATTGTAGAAACCGCCCTCGGCGCCTTCGTCTCGGTGTACACATTCCCGCTCACGAAACACCTGTTTACCCATAATAGATTCACCATTTCCTCGCGCCGCATCGCGCGAAACTATGAACCGTTTATCTTCGTCGGGAATATTTAGTTAGTGAGTTGAACCGGGGCAAGCGACGCGTAATTCAAGTCTTGGAGAGAGACTGCGATTCGCTTGTTGGCTGATAATGCCACTGGTTTAAGAATCCGTCAACATGTTGAACACTGATAGGATCCTTAATCATTATTGATGCGTCTCGTTCGTCGCGGTCCTTCGAAGATCTCACGAATTCTAAAGAGATCGCTGCTGTGGTTTTGCAGTGGCGGTCGATCTCTGGAGACTCGCCGTTGTCGCCTTTCTTCCCATTGCCCCACCATCCGCGCTTGGCCGTTGTTTGACGGCTCTGGATTCGTTCTTATCGTGATCTGAACCGGCAGTTGAGCTGACGAGTGTTTGCGTCCCTTCTTCTTTGGCTTGAAAGGTTCGAGGTCAGCTACTCCTTCTGCGTCTAACTCGGCCAGCGGCTGCGCATCCGAAGCAGTTTCGACAGTCGAATCTTCGGGTGCTCCGGTTTGAGCAGATTGTTTGGGCTCTTCCGTCTGTTCCGCCGCCTTAGAATCAGCAACGACTCCCGGGGGGCGCAACCGAATCAGTGCCAGGGCAGCAACGGAACCCAGTAGACACGCGATTACGAAAGCGGCGCCGAGCAGCAACCGGCCTTGCCGTCGTTCCTTCACAACCGTGTTGAGTGGAACTACGGGCTGCGCCGAACGAATTGTGCTTTCGTCGTTAAAATGCGGCTCCATCGATTCCAACTCGTCGCGCGAAGTGTTTACGGTTGTTTGCATTTCTTTCATGATTGCACAGGTCGGGGAGTGAGTAAGGCTGAGTCTTTGCAATCACGAGGCCACGCCGTTCGAGTCTAAATGCTGGGAGGGTTTAGGCGGAATTTAGAGGAACTCTGCGGTAGGTAAACGGCTGGCTTTCAACGATTTGGTGCATTGAAGCCACGCGCACGTCTATCAATCATACGGAAGAATCGTACGCCCGAAGAACATCCACCGATTACACAGATTACACAGATTAAGAAATAGATAGCCCCGTTGAGTGATCGTGCTTATCAAATCTACCTTGGACAAGCGGGTAACCGGATCACTCAACAGGGCTATCTATTTCTTAATCTGTGTAATCTGTGTAATCGGTGGATGTTCTTCAGGATTTTACGCGCTGAGGATGGGCTCGACGTTCATCAAGGACCTCCATGCTCTCCTTGACGCGGTTGTAGATTCCGTCGGCATCCAAACCATACTTTGCCAACAATAACTTCGCGTCGCCGTGCGTGATCAGCCGATCGGGAATTCCCATGCGCACGAAGCGAACTTTGTCTTGCAGTCCATTCTCTTCTAATAACTCAAGGACAGCGGATCCAAATCCACCCGCCAGGTAAGCTTCTTCTACGGTCACAATCAACCGCTTGGTTCGCGCGAGGGCCAACAGCAGAGATGCATCGAGTGGTTTTACGAAGCGAGCATTGACGACTGTCGCTTCGATATTAGCCTTCGCCAGATTCTCAGCTGCGACCATTGACGGATGCACCATCGAACCGTAGGCGACGATCGCAACTTCTCCTCCGTCGCGCAGGATCTCTGCTTTTCCGATCTCGAGCAGTTGCGGCTCACGATCCAACGGAACACCAACGCCATTACCTCGCGGATAACGCATCGCAGCAGGGCCGTGGTGCTCAGTCATCGTAAACAGCATGTCGCGCATTTCACCTTCATCCTTGGGCGCCATCAGAACGATATTCGGCACAGCGCGCAGATAGGCGATATCCAGCAACCCGTGATGTGTTTGTCCATCGCCGCCCGCGATTCCGCCGCGATCCAGACAGAACTTCACGTTTAGATTCTGGATACACACGTCGTGGACGAGCTGATCAAACCCCCGCTGCAGGAACGTCGAATAGATCGCGCACACCGGCTTTAATCCTTCACACGACAAGCCAGCCGCGAAAGTGACGCAGTGCTGCTCGGCAATGCCGACGTCGAATGAGCGCTCGGGGAACTTTTCTAGCGCTTTACAAACACCAGTGCCGTCTGGCATCGCTGCCGTCAGAGCGACAATTTGCTTGTCCTTCGCCATCAGCTCGCACAGCACGTCGCCAAAGACAGCCGTGTACGTCGGCGCCTTTGCAGATGAAGAAACAGCCTTACCAGTTTTTAAATCAAACGGACCGGTGGCATGCCATCGGTAATAATCAGTGTCAGCGCCTGGGAAACCTTTACCCTTCGTGGTCAACGCATGCACGATCACTGGGCCATCTTTGATTTGTTTGGCTTCACGCAAAGCTGCTACCAATGCGCGCGTGTTGTGTCCATCGACATAACCGATGTACTTAAATCCGAGTTCGCTTACCAATGCGCCTGGCAATACAGCCGCTGCGATCACATCCTTCATCGTCTTCGCAGCGTGATGTAATCGTTCGCCAACTGACGGAATAGCCAGCAGCTTCTCCTCTACCTCATCTTTAAATCTATGATAGCCGTGCGCACCACGAATGCGATTCAGGTAACCAGTCAGCGCTCCAACTGCGGGAGCGATCGACATTTCATTGTCGTTGAGTACAACGATGAGACGGCTCTTCAAATGACCCGCCTGGTTGATCGCCTCCATCGCCATGCCACCGGCCAACGAAGCGTCGCCGATCAATGCGACCACGTGATGATCTTCATCCTTTCGATCGCGAGCTATCGCCATTCCTAAAGCGGCAGACAAAGAAGTAGAAGCGTGGCCGGCCCCAAAGGTGTCGTATTCAGATTCGTCGCGACGAAGGAATCCGCTTATACCTCCGTATTGTTTGATCGAAGGCAAAGAGTCGCGACGGCCAGTCAATATTTTGTGCGCATAGGCTTGGTGACCAACATCCCAGACGAGTCGATCCTGTGGGGTATCAAACGCATAATGCAGCGCGACCGCCAGTTCGACAGCACCGAGCGAAGCGCCGGTATGGCCTCCGACTCGAGACATTGTCTCCAGGATGTAGGTGCGGATTTCGTCCGCCACCGTCTGCAGTTGGTCCGGCTGCAAACGGCGCAGATCGGCAGGCGAGTTAATACTTTCAATAAGACTCATCGTGTTCGGCATTGTACCGCAAAGCTCAAGATTTACGACCGCAGTCAACCACTTTCCCAGCCCTGGTCTCTAATCCGACGGCCAGTTACTTGGTAATACAAAGTACTCTGCTGTCCTAGAGCTGTCAACTAAAATCTCGGCCAGGGCGCCTCTGCCGGCGTCTAAGCAAACAGGCCTGAGACCAGATTTTGCTCAGACACTTCTACTCTCTATACGAAAAGGAATCGGATTTATGTCGTTGAAAAAAGCTCTCCTATCGCTGATCGGCCTCCTTGTTCTCGGAGTGGCTGCGGTTGCTCAAGAACCGGCCCCAACATCGCCTCCGGCGCCGCCGACAGACAGACACGGAATGCGTGAACAGCGGATGCGTTTGCGTTTGCGGAGGATGCAACAAGACCGGGTAAAGCTCGGCCGCGCTCTTCAACTCTCGGATGAGCAACGGCAGTTGCGAAAAGCTATTCGCCAAAGGCACCTGGAGGCAACGAAAACTCAGCGCGATCAACTCTTCCAGTTGGGCGAACGAAGGCGGGCCGGATCGTTCAGCGAGCAGGATCGCATTATGGCCCAACAGCTTCGCGCTGAGATGCGCAAGGTGATGGCAACCGCTCGCGCAGAAAATCTGAACATGCTCACGAACGAACAGAGGGAACGACTTAAGACTTTAAGGGAGCAGCGAAAACAAGTGCGGCAGGAAAAGCGTCAACGCATGATGGAGTTGCGAAGGAATCGTCCTATAGGCTAAGCCCTAACTCGCATGCGAAGATATGCGGCGCGGACATTAACTGTTCGCGCCGTTTCTCTTTTCCATGAAAGCAGAAATACTACCCATGACGGAGATTCATTGGCCCACGGTACGTGAGATCTATCTTGCGGGCATCGCTACCGGGAATGCCACGTTCGAGAGTCAGGCGCCGGAGTGGGATGAATGGAACGCGAAGCACCTGGGTTTTGCGCGGCTGGTCGCGATGGTGGATCGTGAAGTGAAAGGCTGGGCCGCGCTTAGTGCCATATCAACACGTAAGGTCTATCGCGGGGTTGCGGAAAACAGCGTGTATGTCGCGCCAGCTGCGCAAGGTCTCGGCTTAGGAAGGCTCCTCCTGGAAAGGCTAATCGTCGAATCAGAAGCGAATGGTATATGGACTTTGCAGAACAGCATCTTTCCGGAGAATATCGCGAGTATTAGGCTGCATCGATCAAGCGGCTTTCGTGAGGTGGGACAGCGCGAGCGCATCGCCCAATTGAACGGCGTGTGGCGCAATACGATCTTCATGGAGCGCCGCAGTCCGGTGGTGGGCACCAACACTTGAACCTTAGAGTTACCTGCGAAAAACCGCAGCTTAATCGGCCTCTCCGAACTCAGGCTACCCGAGAATCGTACTGAATTCAGCCCCCCGGAAGAGTTCTGTACGGCATGAAGAAAAACAGCGATTTCAGCTTTGAGCAGTTTTTCAAAGCATTGGCCGACCACACCCGTCTCCGTGTAATTCACCTGTTGGGCAGAGACGAAGTCTGTGTCTGCTCTGTGGTCGAAGCGCTGCAAACGAGTCAACCTAAGATCTCGCGACATCTTGCGTACCTTCGGCGGGCGGGATTAGTGAAAGCACGCCGCGATGGCAAGTGGATGCACTATCGGCTCGTTGAACCAGACGATGCTCGTGCGGCTGAGATCTTTCGCGACGTTCGAAATGGACTTGATAACCCTCAAATGAGAAGAGATCGTGAGCGCCTCGCACAACTGAATGGGAAACTGGGAGCGCACGCCTCTCGCAGTTTAAAGCAGGCTCGTCCGAACAGTTGACAATACTTCACTCCCGACTAGAATGGTTTCCGCCTGTTTACGGCACGGAGATGTGGCCGAGTGGCTGAAGGCGGCGGTTTGCTAAACCGTTAAGGGTCAAAAGCCCTTCACAGGTTCGAATCCTGTCATCTCCGCCAGTTCTTCCTGGTAGTCAGTAGTCAGTAGCCAGTAATCAGTAGAACAGTGTTCCCTGCTGAATTCTGACTCGTGACCACTGGCTATTTTTTCTTATGACCGTTCGCGTTCGCTTCGCACCATCACCAACCGGCTACCTGCACATCGGCGCAGCTCGCACCGCACTCTTCAATTGGCTCTATGCGCGAAAGACTGGCGGCAAATTCCTGCTGCGGATTGAAGACACCGATCTCCAACGCTCAACGGACGAATCGACGCGTTCGATAATCGAGGGACTCGAGTGGCTGGGTCTCGATTACGACGAAGAGATAGTCTTTCAGTCGAACAACGCACCTAAACATCGTGAAGCTGCCTATCGTCTGATTAAAGAGGGCAAGGCCTATCGTGACTTCGCGCCGAAGGAAGAGCGCGAGGACGCGAGCGTCAAACAGGACGTCAAAGAACGCGCGCGCGCACAATCGGTTGAAGGTCTCAACCAACGCGCAAATCCTTATCGCGACCTTCCGCTCGATGAATCAAATCGTCGCGCCGAAACGGGCGAACCATTCGCGGTGCGTTTGAAAGTACCGGTGACGGGCCAGACGAGATTTGACGACAAGGTGTATGGACCACAGGAGCGCAGCCATTCAGAAATCGAAGACCTTGTGTTGCTGCGTTCGGATGGTCATCCACTCTACAACTTGTCAGTGGTGATCGACGACATCGAGATGGGGATCACCACCGTGATACGCGGTCAGGACCATCTCACGAACACGCACAAACAAGTGCTCCTGTATGAGGCACTCGGAGCTCCTCTTCCGACGTTCGCACATCTGCCGCTGATCCTTGCGCCTAACAAAGGCAAGCTATCGAAACGCAAGCACGGCGAAGTTGTGTCGCTGACAACTTATCGAGATCGCGGATTCGTTCCGGCGGCGTTTCGAAACTTCCTGGCACTGCTGGGTTGGGCGCCGCCTGAGGGGAAAGAGATCCTGACGAAGCAGGAATTGATCGACAACTTTTCGCTCGAAGGAATTGGTCGTGCGAATGCGGTGTTCAATTTCCAGGAGAACGATCCGCGTCGTTGGACTGACGACAAAGCGCTGTGGATGAATGCCGAGTACATTCGCACCATGCCTCTAGATGAGTTGTTGCCGATGGTGAAAGCGGAGTTGCGAGAGAACAAGCTTTGGCGCGAGGAATACGATGACGACGATCGCCCGTGGCTGCTGAAGACGGTTGACCTCATTCGCCAGCGGTACTTCACATTCAAAGACTTTTCAATGCAGGGCCGCGCATATTTTTCTGACGACTTCGACTTCGACCCTGCGGCGGTCAACAAGAACCTTCGTAAAGCTCCCGAGCTTCGCGAGCTATTACCGAGGCTCGCTGACAAATTGGAAAGCGTGGAGCCTTTCACTGCTGACAATATCGAAGTGGCGCTGCGGGATTTCGCCGACGAAGTTGGTGCAAAAGCCGGTTTGTTTATCAACGCTTCGCGTACAATGTTGACAGGACAGGCGGTCGGCCCCTCGATGTTTGAAGTTTTTGAAATTATTGGCCGAGACAGAACTGTCACGCGCTTAAGAAGTGGCGTACCCTGGTTTGAAGCAGTGTAGCAGCCGGGGGACGTCTAGTCGCTGGAGTTAAGTTAGCAAATAAGCGGGGACAACACATGATCAAAAGAGCCACCATCATTGCTTTGCTGTTGGTTATCGCGCATCAAGTAAATGCGCAGAACTCAAATTCATCAACCACCACGCCCCGACCACGTTCTACCAACGTCAATTCGTCGACGCCACTGCCGGCTAAAGCAGCACCTAAAGCGCCTGCGCCGAAACCTGCGCCTCCAGCGGCGCCAGCACCATCG
>DATJKB010000372.1:0-6177 GCA_035491875.1 Pyrinomonadaceae bacterium
TCTCGATGGGGATACTCAATCACGCGCACTCGAAACGATCGAGCGTAATGCGAAGTCTCAGGCGCAACTCGTGGAAGACATTCTCGACGTGTCGCGAATGATCAGCGGCAAACTCCACCTGGAAAAAGTGGCGGTTGATATGGCGTCAGTTATTAACGAAGCCGTAGACTCAGTGCAGTTAGCGGCAAACTCGAAGAATATTCAACTCCACGCCAACCTGGGTCCTGCGGTACAGTTTGTTCGTGGCGACGCCAATCGTTTGCGGCAGGCTTTTTGGAATCTGCTTTCGAACGCCATCAAGTTTACCCCCGACGACGGACGTGTGGATATCTGTCTTGAGCGCCATGATTCGCAAGTTGTGGTAAGGGTCACCGATACTGGACAAGGCATTGACGAGGAGTTTCTCCCTTATGTATTTGAGAGATTCCGTCAAGCGGATGGAGCCAGCACGCGCAAACATAAGGGACTCGGCCTCGGCCTTGCGTTGGTCAAGCATCTTGTTGAGTTGCATGGAGGCACAGTGACAGTGGCGAGCGAGGGCGAGGGAAAAGGCGCAACCTTCACTATTGAACTTAAAGCGTTTGACAATGCGGCCGAAGCACAAGCGTAGTCTGGAAGCCAGCAACCTCAAGTCGGCTGTCTTGCTGAACTATTTAAACTAAGAGTCCTGCTTTTCAATTCGCTCGCAGTGTTTACAAAGAGTCCCACTCTCGCCCGATGACTCTTCTTTGTCATCGATAATTCTCTTCAGTAGATTAAGTAGACCAAGTCGAAGACCACAAAGCGTGTAGTTTCCACGCTCCGCGGGAAGATGATAAATCTCACCTCCAGTTTTGATCCTCGAATTAGACATACATATCCACCCTGCGCTAGCGCGCTGGATCTAAAGTCGCCAGTTTCTCCGTTCCTCACGCTTTGTAATTCTCGGCCGCAATGACCTATTGCGACGAGAGATTGATTAAAATCGAAACGGCCCTACACTCCGGTGCAGCTTTCTAATACAAACAACCGTGAAAAACTTGGACTGTATCGTCCTCCGTTACGGGAAAAGGCAAACACAATGCCGACGGACCACGTGGTCCTGAATTGACACTTTTCGCAATTGAATTGCTAAATCTTATTCAGCTGTCAGGACCAACTCTAAAATAGGTCGTGTAAGGAGCCGGAAAACTGATTAAGCAGATCAACGCAAAAGAACTTCAGAAGTTAGCGGGCGCGCGCAAGGTTGCGATGCCGCACTTCATTCCACCGCAACTTGCGACGCTCGTGGATAAAGCGCCGGAAGGTGATGAGTGGCTGCACGAGTTGAAATTCGATGGGTATCGAATGCTCTGTCATCTGACTGGAGCAAAGGTCACTTTCTGGAGTCGCAACGGAAAGGACTGGACCGAACGCTTCCCAAAATTGGCAAAGGCTGTGAAAGGCCTTGGTGTCTCGAGCGTCATTCTGGATGGTGAAGTCGTGGCCATGGACGCGGAGGGTCGCACCAGTTTTCAGCGCTTACAGCAGGCAATTGGAAAGACAGGCGATGCCGGTTTGGCTTTTCACCTTTTCGACGTGATCTATGTTGAAGGCTTTCTGATCACTAAGACACCCCTGATTGATCGCAAAGCCGTCCTGGAGAGATTGCTGAAATCGCAAGGGAAAAAAAGTCCTTTGCGTTACAGCGACCATGTCGAAGGAAATGGCCCGGCATTTTTTAAGCAGGCGTGTGATTTTGGAATTGAAGGTATCGTTTCGAAATTAGCCAATTCCGTCTACGACTCGACGCGCAGCAAGAGTTGGTTGAAGGTGAAGTGTCTTCGGCGGCAAGAGTTCGTCATCGCTGGTTATACAGTTTCTGATAAAGCCATGCCTGGGTTTGGTGCGTTGATACTCGGGGTCTACGACCAGGGAAAGCTGGTGTACGCCGGCAGAGTGGGCACTGGCTTTAGCATTCAGCAGCGCATCGCGATCCAAAAGAAACTTGATCCCCTGGCACAACCATCGAGTCCGTTTGGAGTGAAACCAAAAGATCCTGGCTTACGACGCGCCGTGTGGACCAAGCCGAAGCTGGTGGGTGAAGTGGCATTTACCGAATGGACCGACGAAGGTTCGATCCGTCATCCGTCGTTTCAGGGACTTCGTGAAGATAAGAAGGCAACGGAAGTTGTTCGGGAGGAGCCGGCTTAAATCGATTTCGGATTTGGGAATTCGGATTTCGCGTTAATTTACTACCTCGCTATATCTAGCGATACAAGATCACCAAGTAGAAGCGATAGAACGAAATCCGAAATCCGAATTCCCAAATCCGAAATCGACGCTGCTTACGCCAGATCTTGTTTGAGCAGTTCCTGGTTTATCGCGAATGCCGCCTTGGCGCCTTCGGCTGCGGCAACGATCGCCAACTGCACGAGTTTTGAAGCATCGCCCGCGACGTAAACTCCCGGAACGTTCGTTATTTCGTACTCGCCTGTGTCGACTGCCCCATCTTCGGTGAATTTACAGCCAAGCGTTTCAGCGAGGTTACAGTGTTGCTCGTTGCCTGTGCTGAAAAACAAGGCGTCGCATCCAAGCAGTTCGCCGTTGGTGAACGCAATCTGCTCAAGCATTCCTTGAGAGCCAATCAGCCGGCGAATGGGTGTGTCGTAGATCTTGATTCGGTGGTGCTCCAGGCGTGCCGTCTCTTCGTTCGATAGCTCGGTTGGTCCATCCGTGCAGAGGGCCAGATTGCTTGACCAAAGAGTCAGTTCGAGCGCAAGGCCAACTCCATTCTTCCCTTTGCCGTACACAACGATTCTTCGATCGCGCACTTCCCAGCCGTCACAATAGGGGCAGTGAAAGGCGCTGCGACCGTAGAATTCGTTGAGTCCATCAATTTGCGGTAAACGATCGACCACTCCGGTCGCCAGCAGGAGCTTACTGCAAAAAATATTGGTGTTGACGACGAAGCCAGCATCTGTGCGCTTGGCCTCACGAACCTCAAGTTCTCTAAGTTCGACATTTTTGTAGGGCTGGAGCTGCTCGCGAGCGATTTTTAAAAACTCCAATGGCGCAATTCCATCGCGTGTAAGGAATCCGTGGAGCGCATGCGACGCAGCGTTACGTGGTAAGCCCGTATCGCAGATGAGCACGCGCCGGCGGCAGCGCCCGAGTATCAATGCCGCACTGAGACCAGCTGGTCCAGCTCCGACAATAACCACGTCATAAGAATCCATTGACGGAGTATGACGGCAAACTCTCACAAAAACATTGCCGATTGCCGATTGCTGATTGCCGATTGGTCGATGTTGTAGCTTGAGCGGTACTGTTCGAAGGTTAGGCTTAGAGAAACATGAGCTGAGACCGAAGCGACCAATCGGCAATCGGCAATGTTCCTACGCCTTGGTGACTTCAAACAAGAACCTTCGATCCGAGTTTGGAAGAAGCGTCTCAGTCGTTTGGAGATTCAAGTTGTCCAGACTTTGGCGTAGGGTTGGCCCGCCGAAAAGAAGTAGTGTGGAAGTAGTCGGTGCCCAACGAACTAGCGATGCAATGGCTTCACTGAAATCATCAAGCGCCCGGCAAGTTACATACTCCGCGTTTGGCGCGGACAGTGAATCGAATGGTTTGGATACTATTGTCGCTCGCTTGAGGGCGCCGACAGTCTTTAAGGCTTCGCGAAGAAACACCGATTTCTTTTGTGACGACTCGATGAGCGTGGTTTTGAGATCCGGTCTTACGATCAAGCAGGGAATGATTGGCAGCCCAGCACCCGATCCAATGTCGATCACACTTGCGTTTGGAGTAAAGTGTTTAGTTAAGGTCAGTGATTCGAGTACATGCCTCCGGGCGAACTCTTCGGCAGAGCACGGCGCTACGAGATGCAATCGTTCATTCCAACGCAAAAGCAATTCGTAATAGGCTCCCAGTTGGTCGAGCATAGCCGGTGAAAGCTTCACCTCATAAGTCGACATTCCCTTACGTAGAGAATCTCGGAAGACTTTGACTTGCTCGACCTGAGACATAAGAACATCCACAGATTACACAGATTACACAGATTATCAGCGAAACAGGCAAGTTGAGTCATAAGGTTCATAGCCTCCACCCACTTTGCCCCTTAAGCTCGAGCGTATATCTGCAACTTTTCTATTTAGACCATAATCTGTGTAATCTGTGTAATCTGTGGATACTCTTGGCCAGGAAGCGAGAACCATGTTTGACGACTTCGTTGAGCAACATAAAAAACTAGGCACACTAGTACCCGAAGCAGTAATCGAATTCGTGTCGTCGCTCGACACGCGGCGCGTGGCTCCAGAGGCTAGCGTGAACGACCTTGTCGAAATGTTTGACGAACCGTTTCCTGAAGATGGTATGCCGGTCGATCAGATCGTCGCGCGGTTTAGAACTCAAGTGGCGCCAAACGCGATGGGCGTCCCCAGTCCTCGTTACTTTGGACAGTTCAATCCAACTCCGCTGCCAATTGGTGTTTGGGCCGACACGCTGTCGTCGATGTTGAATCAGAATGCCGGCGCGTGGCGAAATGGTCCAACCTCTGCGACCATCGAGGCCCGCGTGCTGCGCTGGTTATGTGAGCTGCTTGGTTATGGTCCCGACAGTTTTGGAACACTCGCGAGTGGCGGCTCTGAAGCGAACTTGATCGCATTGAAGTGCGCGCGAGATAACGTGGATCGCGAAATCAAGAATGCAGGTATCCGCATCGCTTCAGCAGACCTTGTCATCTATGCTTCGGAGCAGAGTCACTATTCGATCGAGAAGAGCGCTGACATCCTTGGCCTCGGGCGCGACAGCGTGCGAAAGATTTCGACTGACTCACAGTTTCACATCAATCTCGATGAGTTGCGGCAGGTGATCCGGAAAGATAAAGCTGCTGGTCTGATCCCTTGCTGTATTGTCGGTGTGGCGGGTGCTACGTCGACGGGAGTACTTGATCCACTCGAAGAACTTGCAGGTATCGCGAAAGAGAACAATTGTTGGTATCACGTGGATGCTGCGTACGCTGGCGCCCTGGCATTTTCCGACAAACACAAGTCCAAGCTTCGCGGCATTGAACTAGCTGATTCGATCACGATCGATCCGCACAAGTGGATGTTTGTTCCATTTGCGTGTGGTGGGACGCTCGTGCGCGGCGGCAAGCGTGTCTTACGCGACGCGTTCGATATTACAGTTGAATATCTCGCCGAAGATCGAGGCGGAGCTGACGTTGAGTTTGATTTCTTTCGTTACGGCCAGATGGGCACACGTCGCTTTAATTCATTGAAACTCTGGATGGCGCTGAAGTTCATGGGCCGGAAGGGATATGCGGAAATAGTGGAGAGGCAGATCGAGCTAACCAGGCATCTCGCTTCTCGTGTTGATGGCTTGGAAGATTTCGAACGACTCAGTCCGGTGGAGACTGCAGTTTGCTGCTTTAGATTTGTGCCGAAAGCTGCTGCCGGTATGAACGATGCGGAACTGGACGCGCTCCAGGGACAAGTACAACAAGCCATTGAGCGAAGCGGCGAAGCATGGCTAACGACAACAGTGCTACATGGCCGGCGTGCTTTTCGGGTTAACGTGAACAGCTTTCTGACCGAACAGCAGCACATCGATCATTTGGTAGAATTGCTGAGGCGCTCGGCGGCTGGTTTGATCAAGCAATAAAAGATTCGGCCGCAGATTTACGCAGATAATCACAGATCAGAAAAAGGTCCAATCAGCTGCAGATATGCTCCTATCAGAAAGGGTAATGATGGCATGACGAGCTTCTCAACTGGTTCGTTCAGATCTGCGTTAATCGGTGAAAATCTGCGGCCAGTTATGTTCTTTGTCAGTCTGTTTGCGATATTTGCCGGCACGCTGTCGGCGCAGGTTGGACCACGTTCAGTCCCGGCCATTACATCTCAGCAGCAGTTCGACACACTCGCTGTCACGTACGATCCCAATACTCCTTATGCGCTTCCGCACCTTCTCTTCGTCATCGACCGCAAGAACAAAAACAAGATCTACTATGTCAACAAGAAGCGCTACAGCTTTCATAAAGACTTCGTGAACGGCAATTACCTCTCGCTCGAAGACACGCGGAATTTTTTTGAGAACAACTATCTGAAACCAAATCGTCGATTCATCCTCGGCACGATTGCTTACCAAACCCCGGTCAAAAAATGGACCTTTGAATTCTGGGAAGGCGACCTGATCCCCGCCGAACAAATCCAACTG
>DATJKB010000373.1:0-18965 GCA_035491875.1 Pyrinomonadaceae bacterium
TGAGAATTATCTGCGTGAACAATTGTCCCAGCTTGATCAGGTCGTAAACGTGCGCGGGCGTGGCTTTCTGCTTGGGATCGAGTTGAGAGAGAAAGCCGCGACGATTCATCGGCGACTATTGGAGCGCAAGATCATTTCAGGCACCTCTAGCGATCCACACGTCCTGCGTCTGCTGCCGCCGTTATGTTTGAAGCAGGCTGAGGTCAAACTTTTTGTAGACGAGCTGAGCGAGATCTTAAACGCAACCGACTCAGTCTCAGCCGCAATTTGAGAGTCACTTCTCATTCTCCCAAGCTTTAGCTCGGGGTCCGACGGCGTGGAAAGGCGGAAACCGTTTCAACGGTTTCACAATCGCCGTAACTGGAGCGAGTAAACCGTTAAAACGGTTCTCTGATTTTGGGCGGCGCGATGCCCCAGGCTGAAGCTTGGGGTGAATGAGACGATTTTTCAATGTCTAAAAACTTCATTAACACGCTAGACATGTCCCGCGATGAACTCGAGCAGTTGCTCGACGCCGCCGCACGCTTCAAAAGGGGCGAAGACACTTCAAAGCCGCTGACGGGCAAAGCCGTGGCGCTGGTGTTCTTCAATCCGAGTTTGCGGACGCGCGCCTCGATGCAGGTGGCAACCTATCAACTCGGCGGCGAAGCGGTAATACTTGAGCCAGGCGGTTCAACATGGACGCTTGAACATCGAGATGGCGTCGTCATGGATGGCGATAAGACGGAGCACGTCGCGGAGTTTGTCCGCGTGCTTGAGCGTTACTGTTCGGCGATCGGCGTTCGCACTTTTGCGAAGTTGAAAAACTGGGAAGAAGAACGAACCGATCCGGTTATCAATTCTTTTGTGAGGTACGCCAGCGTCCCGATCATCAATCTCGAATCGGCAATGCACCACCCGTGTCAATCGATGGCCGATATGATGACCATTCGCGAAAAGCTTGGAAACGGTCGCAAGCGCGTGGTGTTAACGTGGGCCTGGCATCCAAAGTCGTTACCGATGGCTGTGCCTAACAGCTTTGCGCTGGCTGCCGCCCAGATGGGCCACGATCTCACCATCGCTCACCCGGAAGACTATTATCTGGATGAAGCCCTGATGCGCGAGATTTCAACAGAGGCGGAAGCGGCCGGCGGATCGGTAGAAGTGGTGAACGATATCGATGCCGCATTCAATGGCGCCGAAGTTATCTATGCGAAAAGTTGGGGAGCAAAACGTTCGTACGGCAACACTGAGCAGGAGATCATCGGGCGCGCGCGCTATCGAAAGAAGTGGATCGTCGATCGGGAGAAAATGGCATTGACCAATGATGCGATCTTTATGCATTGCCTACCCGTCAGACGCAACGTGATAGTCACTGACGAGGTAATTGACTCGCCGAGCTCTGTGGTGATCGACGAGGCGGAAAATAGATTGCACGTACAGAAGGCGATTCTTGCAGGACTTTGTGGGTAATTGAGAGGACTTGGTCTTTGGCCTTTGGTCTTTGGTCTTTGGTCTTTGGTCTTGGGTCTTGGTTTTTCTTTGGCTGCTAGTCTTTTGAGATCTCAGATGGCAGATTTCAGATCTCGAAAGCCAAAGACCTAAGGCCAAAGACCAAAGACCTAAGTCTCAACTAAACAATGTCAGACAATCTACGCGACATCGACCACCAACTCCGTCTCGACCTTCTGCGAGAGGCGCTGCCCTACATTCAGCGTTTCCAAGGACACACGTTTGTCGTAAAACTTTCGGGAAAGGTCACTGAAGATCCAACCAATCTAACCTCACTCGCCGAAGAACTAGCGCTACTGCATCAGGTTGGTATCCGAATCTGCGTCGTTCACGGCGGAGGCAAACAGTTAACTGAACTCGCTTCGAAGCTCGGCATCGAGCAGACAATCATCGAAGGACGACGCGTCACCGACGACGCGACTCTTGAGATGGCGAAGATGATCTTTGCTGGAAAGATCAATACAGACATCCTTGCAGCGTTGCGACACCGCAGCATTGAAGCAGTCGGCCTCTCAGGCGTTGATGGGAATATCATTCACGCGGAGCGCCGCCCGCCGAAAGAGATTCTGAATCGTGAGACAGGCGTTCGCGCACAAGTGGACTTCGGACATGTCGGCGATGTCGTCAGAATTAATTCACGATTGTTGATGGTGCTTCTCGATCAGGGCTATCTGCCGGTGATCTCTTCTCTCGGCGCAGACGATGAAGGCATGGTGTTCAATATCAATGCCGACACAGTCGCTTCTGAGATCGCGGTTCAGTTGAAAGCGGAGAAGCTAATCCTGCTGAGTGACGTTGACGGGATCTATTTGAGCCCGGGAGATCCGCAGACAAAGCTTTCCCGACTGACTGTGGATGAAGCGGACGACTTAATTGCTCGCGGCGCGGCAACAGGCGGAATGATTCCCAAGCTGCAAAGCATTGCGGCCCTGCTTCGTCGCGGCGTTCACAGCGCTCATATTATTAGCGGTACGAACAGGAATGCTCTCCTTTCTGAAATCTTCACCGACAAGGGGACGGGAACGATGGTCGTGAGCTGAGTCCGTGCATCCCGAATGAGTTACGCCGCAGGCGTGACATTTAATAGCCGGGGGCAAGCGAAGCGCCGCCCCCGGAAGCAGCCAACCCAAGGCGCTCCCACCCAGAAGGGGTCGCATTCACCTCTCGGATATCGTTAGGTTCGACCCTGACAGGGTCGAACGTGTTCCTGCCTTATACCGGGGACGTTGTCCCCGGCTATTAAATGAATTCCCTTCGGGAATAAAACTACGGAGCGTTTCCGCATTCCGCATTTGGCAGCTTTTTGCACAGTTCGTTTGACACTTCCCGACGCCCAAAAATAGAATCTGCTCGCTCTCGTCACTTTGTTCTCAAGGGGTGGCACATGTGTCCTCTCCGACGGCTTTTGATCCTTGCATCTATTCTTGTAGCTTTCGCGCTTGGTCAATCAGGAAGCTCCTGGCAGCCTCGCGCGATTGCCGGTGATACCGAGTTCATCGGCTCCCTTGATGGTGAACTCGTCGCAAACACAAACGACCTCGATCAGATCATCTTTCGCCCCGTTAAGGACCTCTCGAAAATAAAAACCGCCAGTCCGTTGCCTTCGGACGGTACTGTCACAGCCGGCCGTTTGTACGATCCTCTGCGTGATAAGTCGGCGATTCTCACGCTTCTGGTTCAGCCCGAAGACGAGCAGCCGTATCTCTACATCGATCTGAATCTTGATAACAACATGACTGAGGATGAAAGGCGCGAACTCGAGCGCGAAGAGGAACGCAATCCCTATATCCTTCAGACGACCGTCGAACTCCCGTTTAAGAATGCACTGTTCAAGAGTTATCCAATCCTCGTGCGTTTTTTGAAGGATGTGCAGTGGGAGGAATTAAAAGAAGGCGAGACGCTGCTGATGCAATCGAAAGACGCATACGCGAAGGGCAACGTCGAAATCAATGGTCAGAAAACGCTCGTCCAATACGGCTTCAACGCCCAGTCTAAGAAGATCAGCGTAAGCAATGGTTGGCTGGGAGTTGATGGCGACGGCGACAACGAGATTGATCTTGATCGTTTCTCACCGGAAGCAGCGGAGGCGCGCGACGAAACCGTCGTCTTTCGTGTTGGCAATCGGTACGTCTCAACGAAGAAAGTGGATCTGGAAAAGAACCAGATCGTCATGCGCGAGCATTCAGCCTCAGACTACAAGCGAGTTGAACTAATGATGGGGGCGGAAGTGCCGGATTTTCAGTTTACTGACTTCGAGGGCAAGAAACGGAAGTTGTCGGAGTTTCGCGGCAAATACCTGTTACTCGATTTCTGGGCCATGTGGTGTGGTCCATGCCGGCGCGAGCTGCCATATCAGAAAGCTGCCTATTCGCGCTTCCAGGCGCGTGGCTTCGAAATCCTCGGAATGAACAATGATCCGGATTACACGCTGGTAAAGCCGACTCTTAAAAGAAACGGGCTGACCTGGCCGCAAGCGCAGATGGACAGCATCGAGCAGATTCAAACTCGTTATCGCATCCACTACTTTCCGACAACCTTGCTGCTTGGCCCAGACGGTAAGATCGTTTCGCTGGGCCAAACACGCAAGAAGCAACCAGCTCTCAGAGGTCGCGATTTGCTGACCTCACTCGACGAAATCCTGCCACCATAAAGGTCAACCCAAGGGCGACTCCGGCAGGTGTCGATCGCGATCAAATGGCGGATCTTCGTGATCCGGCATCGGATCCTCCGGCCAGTCCTGGGCCCATTGCTTTCGGTGATCCTCGTCTGCGTAATACTTCAAATAGATCTGGTTGTCTTCCTCGCTACCGCTTCCCGTGAGATCGATGATGTACGCGTAGCTGGGATTCTCTGGAAACAGCACCGCCTCTTCTCGCAAGCCTTCCGTGTAGAGGTATCCGTAAAGTTGGCGATCGGTCAGATGGTTTGTATGTAGCAAGTAAGCGCCGAGCGACGCCATCGCTTCGATGATCTCCTTCAGTTTTGTCCAAAGCTGGTCGTCTGAAATTGCTGCCGGCGCCGGTATTTCAATGCCACAGTTCTCCAGCATGGTGAACAAACTGATTGGTTGAGCAGCCTCGTATTCGAGTACGTGTCGCAGGAATTCCTCTTCCATGTCTGCAGGCATGGTCTCGAAACTCATCGCGCTGCCACCAAGCTTTTCGATCTCTTCGCGTAGTTTTTCGATCCTTTTTTCCTGGTCTGGTTCGTCAAGAAGATGTGTGAGTGTCATTTTCGAGCTCCTTAAGAAGTAGAGGTTTAAGGTTTGAGGTGCTCGTGGAGTTACAGTGAGGACCTCCGTGCGATTAAAGATCTACAGATTGTCTATTGATTCTCGGATTAGGAGTGTGCCATCTGGTGAGGATGCGGCCCGATTGTCTAACGACTATGTGGAAAAGTAAAGATCAATCGAGTTGGAACCGTTGCCTTCTCCTCAATTCTCTAGCAATGAACAATGTGTTGCGGGTAGAATGCACGGGCTTTGGCCCAGTCTTCAGTTCTCTATTCTGAATCGTACCTTACGCTGGTACAGAAGTGAGTCTTTCCTTCCTACTCCCCTGCTTCGCGGGCAAAGAGTCACAAGCTTGCGACCGCGATGGTTGCCTCGCGCTAAGCGTTGTTGATTACAACAGTCGGCTTCTTCGGCTTTGCTTGAAAACGGATTGGCACTGAAGGACAGTTCAACTATCTCGCAGTACTGCCCTTTACCAACGCCACTTAAGTTTCGCAGTTCCGACATGGCCACGTCGGCTCTGCCCTTACTCGTTTCTCGGCTTGCATGAGAAGACTTTGGTACTCTTGGAGAAAGAGAGATGAATAGAGTCGCGATCATATCGGCGCTGATTGGGCTTGGCATATTCAGCTTTGCTTGCGCTTCTAAAAAAATCGGCACGGAAAAAGTTATCAAGAGCGCTCCGGCAGGTAACAACCTGACTGTCTCGTTGGCCACGAGTGACGGTGTTCTGAAGCATGGTGTTACCGAGTTTACCCTCACCTTCACAGAGGCTTCAGGGAAGGCTGTCGACGTAGGAGCTGTTGCCTTGAATTTCCACATGCCGCCGATGGGTACGATGCAATCAATGAATAATGCGGCAACATTCACTACCACTGAAACACCAGGTGTCTATCGCGGAAAAGCCAAAATTGAAATGGCCGGCGAGTGGCAAGTACAAATTACTTACGAAGGCGCAGCTGGTCGGGGCAAAGCCGCATTTTCGGTTAACGCTCAGTAGTTAGGCCAGCGTTCGACATTGTTTTCGAGAATGAATTGAAGTACCCCCAACCCAAACTACCTGCTTCACCCTTGAGGGTGTCATTTAGCGACAGTCGCATCTCGTGATTCATCGACTCATCGAGTTCAGCCTAAAGAATCGTGCACTGATTGTCGTGTTGTATCTCGGTCTCGCGCTTTGGGGCTACTGGGCTCTGTTGCACACACCGATCGACGCAATACCAGATCTTTCCGACAATCAGGTCATCGTCTTTACTGATTGGCTTGGTCGCTCGCCGCAGGAAGTAGAAGATCAAATCACTTATCCTCTGGTTACAAATCTTCAGGGGCTCCCGGGTGTACGCGTTGTCCGTGCAAGTTCCGCATTCAGTTTCTCGATGATCAATGTCATCTTCGAAGACCAGATTGATCTCTATTGGGCGAGGTCGAGAGTGCTCGAGCGACTGAATCTGGTAACCAAACAACTTCCAGAAGGTGTTGTTCCGACTCTTGGTCCAGATGCCACGGGAGTTGGCCAGATTTTCTGGTACACGTTAGAGAGCGAGCACACTAGTCTGCGTGACCTGCGCACACTGCAGGATTGGTTTGTACGCTATCAACTGAATTCTGTACCGGGAGTCGCTGAGGTTGCCTCAGTTGGAGGATACGTTCAGCAATACCAGGTCGATGTCGATCCCAATCAGCTTCGTGCGTACTCGATCCCACTTTCCACAGTCGTGGCGGCCGTTCAGCGTTCGAATAACAATGTAGGCGGCAATGTCGTTGAGCAGAGCGGTCAATGGGCGGTCGTTCGAGGGATTGGCCTGATTCAATCGGTTGCTGACGTCGAAAATGTCGTCATTGGAGCTTCCAATGGTACTCCCCTTTATGTTCGCAACGTCGCAGTGGTGCAGCTGGGAAACTCATTTCGCACCGGCGCTCTCGACAAGAACGGCAAGGAGGCAGTAGGCGGCGTCGTAATCGCAAGGTACGGGGTCAACACTCTGCAAGTAATAGATGATGTGAAACGCAAGGTTGCCGATTTGCAAGGGGGCTTGCCCCCTGATGTTCGCCTTGTGGCGTTCTACGATCGTACGCAACTTATCAATCGAGCTACTACCACGCTCAAGCGAGCATTAATCGAAGAGCTGTTGCTCGTAACTCTTGCGCACATCGTTTTTCTGCTCCATTTCCGTTCAATCCTGATTGTCACTATCCCTTTGCCGCTCGCTGTTCTGATCTCATTCCTCTTCATGAAGTATGTGGGCATCAGCTCAAACCTAATGTCACTCGCGGGAATTGCCATAGCCATCGGTGTGTTAGTTGACGCCGGGATTGTAGTCACTGAAAACGCTTTTCGTTTTTTAGAGAAGCGGGGAATCGATCCAAAAGACCGTGTAAAGGTATGGCAAACCGTGCTCGACTCAACCCGATTGGTTGGCCGCCCTGTCTTCTTCTCGATGGTAATAATCATCCTGGCGTTCATTCCCGTCTTTGCTTTGACAGGACAGGAAGGAAAGTTGTTTCACGCGTTGGCGTTCACCAAGACCTTTGCGATGGCCGCCGCCACGATCATCGCAGTAACCCTGGTGCCAGTGCTGTGCACGTTCCTTCTTGGCGGCAAGTTTCATGCGGAACGATCGAATCCTGTAATGCGATTCCTGGGTGCACTTTATCGCCCGGCGCTGCGGTTCGCTATGAACCATCGATTTACCACGGTCTTGCTTGCTGTGCTCCTTTTTATCGGTGCTCTAACACTCACGTTCGGTCTCGGCAAAGAATTCATGCCACCGCTCAATGAAGGTGACCTGATGTTCATGCCCGTAACCGATCCGTCCATCTCCATAGACGAAGCACTGAAGATTGCCGCCAAACAGGACGAGATTCTCAAAGCTTATCCCGAAGTCGAGTATGCCGTCGGTAAAGTGGGGCGAGCTGAAACCTCAACAGATCCTGCGCCAGTTAATATGACCGAAACGATCGTGCATCTTAAACCGCAAGCACAATGGCGTAGTGGTATGACCCGGGAAAAACTCATTGCTGAGATGGATGAGAAGCTGAGGATGCCGGGTGTAACAAATATCTGGACACAGCCGATCATTAACCGGATTGAAATGCTGGCTACGGGCATTCGGTCCGAGGTCGGCATCAAAATTTTTGGTAACGATCTGCGGACCCTTCAGGACCTATCTCGTCGCATCGCCGAAGTAGTCAAGACTGTGCCGGGCGCGGTCGACGTCTATCCAGAACAGCTCGGTGGTGCCCCCTACATTGATGTGAAAATTAACCGCGTCGCAGCGGCGCGCTACGGAATAGATGTCAGCACAATTCAGGAGGTCATTGAGAAAGGAATCGGAGAAACGAATTTAACCGTCACAATCGAAGGTCGAAGACGGTTCCCTGTGAGAGTGCGCTATGCTCCCGAGTTTCGCGGCAGCCCGGCCGAAATGGGCCAGATCCCGATTTCATCTTCAACGGGCGCACCGATTCCGCTCTCGCAGCTAACGGAGATTCGCACCGTTGAAGGTCCGACAATGATTTCGAGCGAGAATGGATTGCTGCGAGGCACGGTTCTCTTAAATGTGCGGGGGCGCGATGTAGGCCGATTTGTCGATCAGGCTAAGAAAGAGATTGCCCGACAGATTCAACTGCCAACAGGCTACTACATTACCTGGAGTGGGCAGTATGAAAACCAGCAGCGGGCACGTCAGCGACTGACGATCGTTTTCCCGATCGTACTCGTTGTTATCTTCGGATTGCTTTACATCACTTATCACTCGGTCCTTGAAGCCGCACACGTTCTTCTTGCGGTGCCTTTTGCTCTGACGGGCGGCGTCTATCTTATCTGGCTGCTCAACTACAATTTGTCTGTTGCAGTGTGGGTGGGATTCATTGCCCTCTTTGGTACGGCTGTACAGACGGCCATGGTGATGGTGATCTACCTTAATGAGGCCGTCGCCAGAAAGAAGCAGGAGGTGGGAACGTTGTCGCGTGAAACGTTGAAAGAAGCCGTTACTGAAGGCGCGTTACTACGACTAAGGCCCAAAATCATGACGGTGTCGACGGTTGTCGCAGGTCTTTTGCCAATCATGTGGAGCACGGAAACCGGTTCCGAAGTGATGAAACCCTTGGCCGCACCGGTCGTGGGCGGAATGGTCTCGAGCCTGCTTCATGTCCTAATTGTGACACCCGTGATCTTTTTCTGGTTGCAGGAGCGGCGATTGAAGGGAGGAGTCAAACAGTGAAGGACGTCGTGCAGGTCAAGTACAGCGCACTCATGAATCGAGTGACTGCTGTATTTCTTTTATTATCTTTCCTTGCGAGTGTGACAGCAGCACAAGCACCTGTTATTCAATCGCAAGAAACTGTGGCCAAACTGGAAATCCAGGAATCGCGTCCCTCACTTGCCGGGTTCCTTGACAGTGAGAAAGGGTGGGCTCCCGGTGACGCCGTGGAGTACGCGTTGACGCACAATGCAGAATTGCTTGCGGCGCGCCACGAAGTTGATGCCGCGCGAGCACTCGTTACACAGTCGAGCCTGCGAGCCAATCCGAAGCTCGACTTTGGCACTTCCAAAGAGCTTAACAGTAGGGACAACACGATTCTCGCAGAAGGCACTCTTCCGCTCGAACTTGGTGGGCGTCGCGCCGCTCGCATCAGCGTCGCTGAGCGGGAATCAGAGGTGCGACAGTCGATTGTGGAGGATCTCGAACGCCGTCTGGCGTTTGAGACGCGGAGAAAATTCGGTGAGGCACTGTCTGCGATTCTCAAGTTGGGCTTTGTTGAAGACATGCTGACCTCCACGCGACGAGCACACAGACTCGTAATCCAACGCGTTGAAGAAGGTCGATCAGCGCCGCTTGAAGAAAAAGTAGTTCTTGTCGAAGTTAATCGGTTACGCTCATTGCGCGAAACGAGTAAGGGCCGAGCCGAAGTGGCGGTGTTCGAACTGCGGAATCTAATAGGCATGAATCCGGAAAGGCAGCTACTACTTCGCGGAGATTTTACTGATATGGTTTCCGCACCGCTGCCGATTGCAGCCGCCACCAAGCGAGCCATTGCAAAGCGGCCCGACTTACTCGCAAGCCGAGCGGCGGAACGAGTCGCGGAGGCTCAAATCGAACAGGCGCGTGCCGAAGGGCGCCTCGATGCCGAGCTTAGAGCCGGATATCAGAGGACAAACATGTCGTTCCCTTTGAATGGAATAACTGATGTAGGAGTGATACGTCCTGTTCAGGAGGTCTTTAACTTTTTGACAATCGGCGTCAGAATCAACGTGCCAGTGCGGAACAAAAACCAAGGCGCGCTCGAGGCAGCAGTCGCTGGCGCTGAGGCAGCAAAGTCACGGCGCGAGTTCCTTGAGATCACCGTGCGGAGCCAGGTCGCAACGGCCTATGCTCGATATGAGAACGCCGCTCGAGCAATGGAGATTTACCGGGTGGGCGTACGCGAACAGGCAAATTTGAACCTGGAAGTTGTTCGTAAGATGTATGAACTGGGTGCCAAGACGTTGCTGGACTACCTCGCCGAGCAGCGACGCTTTGTTGACGTGGAGTTCGATTACATAGATGCCCGGCTGCAAACCTATCTGGCGCGTGTTGAAATTGAAGGCGCCACGTCGTCACCGGAGTTGATCCAAAAATGAGTGAAGTTGGATCATCAGTGGAGGAAAAAGAGAATCGAGTATTCGAGACGAGTGCTGAAGCCGGCGTAACAGTCGAGGAACACCAGCCTGAGTTGGTTGGAACACGTTCTTTAGCATCTCGACGACGTCGAATCCAATTGGTCGGCGCGATCGCAGTCCTCGTAGTCGTCGTGGCTACCGGTCTATTTTTGCTTAAGGGACAATTTCTCGGCTCACACCGAGCCGGCCAACCGGTACCTGCACCCAGAACAGTTGCGACCGACCAATCGACGGTTGCGGGTGGGGTCGGAATGGATGCTACTCATGATTCGATTACCCTCACCTCCGAAGCTCTTGCGAACGCCGCACTCAAAGTTGAAATAGTAAGCAGCCAGCCAGGAAGTGGAAACGGTTCGATAACGTCAACGGGAGTTGTTAAGGCAAACAGCTATCACGAATCACCGGCGATTTCACTCTTGACTGGCTTGGTACGCGAGGTCAATGTAGAACTCGGCCAACATGTGCAAAAGGACCAGCAGATCGCTTTGATCTTCAGTGATGAACTGGGCTCTGCTCAAACGCGTTACCTGGTAGCGGTGGCAATGCTCGATGAACATAACAAACATCATCAGCGCACCATCAACCTGGTAGAAGTTGGCGGCGCCAGTCGGGAGGAACTCGAGCAGGCGACGACAAAGCTTAGGTCGACCGAACTGGAGGTTGCTGCGCTTCGCCAGCGTTTGGTTCTTTTGGGACTCTCCTCAGAGCGAATAAACAGTTTAAGACCGTCGCTTCCGGCGAATTCGTCACTCGCCCTCGTCGCACCCATCTCGGGCACAGTGATTAGCCGCTCGATCAATCCGGGAGAGATTGTTCAGGCCAATACTGAGGTTTTGCGGGTAGCCGACTTATCTACAGTGTGGGTTGTTGCGCAGGTCTATGAAAAAGATCTCGCCAGCACACGCGTGGGAGGCGTTGCGAGAGTTACTTCGTCTGCGTACCCGGATCGAATCCTTACTGGGAAGATCTCGTATGTTGATCCCAGCCTCGATCCAGCTACCCGCACAGCCCAAGTCCGGATAGAAATGGCGAATCCGGGTCAGAGGTTAAAGATCGGAATGTACGTAGATGTAGCATTCGCTCTTACTCGTACAGCCGCGAATACAGTTCCAGTTGTTCCTGCGATTGCAGTGCAAAACATGAACAATCGACAGGTAGTCTTTCTCGCGACTGGTACTTCTGGAGTTTTTGAACTTCGCTACGTCACAGTTGGGACCGAAACTAACGGTCTTGTGACGGTGCTCGAGGGTTTGACTCCTGGTGAGCGAGTCGTAACAGAAGGTAGTTTTCTTCTTCGTGCTGAATGGCTCAAGCTTCACCCAGGTATTTAAAAGGAATAGCGTAGCATTCATCAGTTCATAAACTTTGCTCTGTTGAGGTCCTTCAAATATGGGAACCAAAATCTTAGGTGCGCTCCTGCTGACTCCATTCATCTCTCTTTCTGCAGCGGCTCAGGATCTTTTCTTGAAGCTTGATTCCTATTCTTTGGAGCCGAACTCCAGGGCCGTTGTAAGGGTGCTGGAAGGACGGTTTCAAGGAATCGAGGGCGCTGTTACTCTGCCTCAGTATGACGGTATTGGTCTTCACGGCCCTGCCTTTCGTGGGCCCGCGGTCGAGTCAATCTCACTGCTGACAAATAAGAAGACGACAACTATAGAGATCCAGACCTTGGGCGCAGGAACTTATCTTTTTGGAGTATCAACCGTGCCCAAATTGGTAGAGCAAAAAGCCGCTGCTTTTAACCAGTTACTAGTGCAGGACGGCAAAGCGGACATCCTGGCGCAACGCCGTACAAATAATGAATTGACCCAAGATGTGCATGTGCGTTTAACAAACAGTGTCCGGACGATCTTTCAGGTCGCAGACAAACTTTCTGATCACTACAATCGAAGACTTACCTTTCCAGCCGAACTCATACCGCAGCAAAATCCTTATTCATTGAGAGTGGGTCAGACAATCGCGTTTCTGTGTCTCGTGGACAATCGACCGATAGGCAACCAGTTCGTCACGGCGGGCTGGGAGTCTCGTGAAGGCAAGATTCAGACTCTCAGCGGCCGGACTGCCGCAGACGGGATTGTCCGTTTCAAGTTGGTGGCTGATGGAAAGTGGTACGTAGAAATGAATCATATGAAGGCCCTTACGAAGCTGAACTACGAGGTGAAGTCGGCGAGCTTGACGTTCGCGGTGCGAAAGTAGCAGCCGGATTGTCATTTCGTTTAAATGACTCAAGTCTCCCTCAGAGCAACGTTGGTTCTTTCGGAAAAGAGATTGACTCCACTGTTACCGTGTGATAGAAGGCCGTTAGATAGAAGGCCGTTATTCCGTTGGCTAGAAATTCCCCCATTCCACTCATACTGAGTTTGTCCATTTTTTCGTCACGCTCCTCGCGTTAGATTCCAAGACCGAGTCCCAGGACTCAAATTCACTCCCGACCTGATTCTCCGCAGCGAAGTGCGGGTAATTAGCTTCCAAATAGGTGTTGTCCGGCTGTGCCAGGAAGGAAGAAACCATGATTAGATGTCTAGCAGCGTTCGCGTTTGTCATTCTCACGATTGCTCTGCTCTGCTCGCCTGCAAAGGCTCAGATTGTTCCTATCACCGATGTGAATCCCGATCCTAATATCGTGGAGGCTTACCTGACCGCTGATGAGAAGGATGTAACGATCGGTGGCGCGACAGTGCACGCGATGGTTTACAAGGATTGCGCTCCAGCGGGCGTCTGTGCGCCCGGCGCCGGCACCATACCTGGTCCGCAGATAAAAGTGAAAGTGGGCGATCTGCTCATTATTCATTTCAAGAATGACCTCGCGTCCGACAGTGCCAGCATCCATTGGCATGGAATTGAGTTGGACAACGACAGCGACGGCACTGCTGTAACCCAGGACGCGGTTCTGCCAGGCCAGAGCTATGTCTACAGATTTAAGTTTTTCCGTCCAGGAGTTTTCTGGTACCACTCACACTTCCTGCCCGGGCAACCTACTTTTGCTGGAATGTATGGCCCGATCATTATTGCAAACAACATAGAGGCGAGTCTTCAAGGAACTACGTTGCCCTCGGCGGCGAACACGCATACGTTGGTTCTAAGCGACATCGAGTTCGATGGGACAGGAAAAGTTGGCAAACAGTTTATGGGTGTGACAAAGACCATTAATGAGTTGGTCGAGATTTGTCATAACGACGCATTTGGTCTGCCAGGCGGGAGTCGTGCCGCCTGCATGGCCCCTCCCAATTTGCCTGGCGATACGGTTCTGGTAAACGGAGTGAAACCGGATCCGGGCACAAATACACCAAAATTTATTGTTCCTTCAGGGCAAAGAATCAGGCTCCAGCTCGTCAATGCAGCAATAACCAGGCATTTTAGACTGAGCATGCTGAATAGCGGTGACAACAAGCTCTATCGGATCGGCGGCGAAGGTGGGTTGTTGGATAAGATTCAACTTGATGGGGGTACGAAAGGAACGTGGAACACCTTGTACAACGAGGGTGAAGTTACCATGGGCTCAGGAGAACGGTCCGATGTAATCGTTGTGCCATCCGGGCCAGAGGGCTCCATTGTGCAACTCGTGGGTAATGCGCTGCCGTCTCCCTTCCTGGCCAGCACGGGCCTTCCTGCCAACTATCCGCTGGTCTTTTTCCAGATTGCCGGCACTTCCACCGACACTTCACCGAATGCCGGTGATTCAATCCTCAACGGAACGGCAGAAGATATCGAAAACATAAAGGACGACCCGTTCGTGCCGCTCCAGGATCCAGCGCCCTTCGGGGGTAGTAGCAATGAAACGATTCGGATTACGAATGTCAGGCCGAATCCTCCTGGCCCCGATCTAATTATGCTTCCGTCGATTGATGGGTTCTCCTCAATGCTTGACACTAACGGTGGTAACGGCTCCCTTCCAGGAGTGATGCGTCCCCCAACGGCTCGCTACGCCCGAGTCGGAGACACGCTGGAGCTCGAGGTCAGGAATGAGACCATGGCAGTTCATCCCTTCCACCTGCACGGCTTCTCGATGCAGCCGGTGGCGATGAAAATGAATGACGGGACCTTGCTTTACACGTTTGACTACGACGAGTTTATTGACAGCCAGGACGTCTACGGAAATCAAACCTTCGTTTTCCGCGTACGTCTGGATGATCGGCAAAAGATCTGCGACACAGGTGGAGCTCCAGGCCCGGTCACAGGCCCCTGCGCTCCTGCGGCCTCTGGGGGTGCGATCGGTCGATGGTTATTCCATTGTCACATCTTCCACCATGCAGGCTTGGGAATGATGTCCGAGCTAGTCGCGCTTGAGGGAGATGCCGACGGTGACGGCGTTGTCAATTCGCTGGATAACTGCCCGAATACTCCCAACGCTGATCAGGCAGATGCGGACAGTGACGGAGTCGGCGATGTCTGCGACAACTGTCCTGCAACTGCCAATGCCAACCAGGCTGACTGGGATGGCGATGGAATAGGTGACGCCTGCGATCCACCAGAAAACAAGGATCAGTGCAAGAACGATCAGTGGATGAACTTCATCTTCCCGAGGGTATTCAAGAATCAAGGCGACTGCGTCGCCTCTGTGGTTCCGGTGGCGCAGAATCTTTTCTTGCCAAACAGAATACAGAGGCGAGATGTAGCGAGCTTTGTTGCTAAACCCAAATCTACAGGACGTCGGAAGGTACGTTCTGACTAACCTCGTGTTAGTCCACACCATTTAGCTGGAAGTGAATTACGGCTGCCAATGTTGGCAGCCGTAATTTATTGAACAATTGAAAAGCATCAAAACGAACATTTTTGAAACGGACAAGGAACGGCTGAACTGCTGCGGCGTTAGTAATCCTTCATCTTGCAGTTTCTGGTAATCACCAAGCGATATCAGTAGAATGTCGGCCCAGTCTTCAGTGTCAAATCCATGTAGTAACTGCGCCAGTACTTAGCGACAAACGATATATTGAACGAAACGCTATCCCCCAACACAAAACTTGGTCCATACACCATCCTTTCGAAGATCGGTGAAGGGGGCATGGGTGAAGTTTGGCGTGCGCGCGATTCGAAACTGGGGCGTGATGTCGCAATTAAAGTTTTGCCCGCTGCGTTTTCCGCCGACAAAGACCGGCTTGCTCGTTTCGAACAGGAAGCACAATCCGCCGGCGCGCTTAATCATCCCAATATTCTCGTAATCCACCACATCGGTACTCACGAAGGCGCTCCTTACATCGTTTCTGAGCTACTCGAAGGTGAGACTCTGCGCGAACGCATGGCCGGTAATCCCCTACCCCAGCGCAAAGCTATCGACTATGCGTTGCAGATCGCGCACGGTCTCGCGGCGGCGCACGAGAAGAAAATCGTTCATCGCGATCTAAAACCCGACAACTTGTTTGTCACTAAAGATGGGCGGGTGAAGATCCTGGACTTCGGAATAGCCAAACTTGTCGGAGCGGACGGCGATGGATTGCAAACCGACGTGCCCACACGAAGGGTCAACACCGATCCGGGCACTGTCATGGGCACAGTAGGCTACATGTCGCCTGAACAATTGCGAGGGCAGCAAGCAGACCATCGCTCGGACATCTTCTCCTTTGGCGCGATCCTGTACGAGATGTTGTCCGGGCGACGTGCATTCCGCGGCCAATCCACAGCCGACACGATTAGCGCGATCCTCCGAGAAGACCCCCCCGATCTTTCTGAAACTAACAAGACTGTTTCGCCGGCACTGGAACGCGTCGTTCATCACTGTCTGGAAAAGAATCCTGAAGAGCGATTTCATTCCGCAAGTGATCTCGGTTTCGCGATTGAGGCGTTATCGGGATCGGCCGGCACGACTACTACAGTCTTGTCTGCGCTGCCCTCCCGCAAAAAGAATTTCGCGACGCTGCTACCATGGGCCATCGCCGGCGCTACATTGATTGCGACGTCGGTTTTCGCTTGGCTGCATTTCCGCCAACCCCCAGTGGTCGAAAAGCCGATTAGCTTTTTTGTCTCAATGCCGAAGGACGCAATCGAAGCTTCCAGCCCGGTGCTTTCACCCGATGGTCGCACGTTGGTGTTTGTAGTCGCTGCCGAAGGCAAGCGATTGCTCTATATTCGACCGCTTGGCCAGCTTGAAGCGCAACCCATAGCCGGAACTGACGATGCTCAATTTCCCTTCTGGTCGCCTGATAGCCGCTACATCGGATTCTTCAGCAACAACAAACTCAAGAAGATCGAAGCGACGGGTGGCCCAGCTCAAACACTTTGTGATGCGCCATCAGGGGGGATCGGAGGAACCTGGAACTCAGACGGTGTGATTCTCTTTGCTCTAGACACTAAAGGAATCAATCGAGTTCCAGCAGCTGGTGGCACACCCGTACGCGTTCTTCCGCTGGACGAATCGCGTAAGGAACTTGAGCAGGCGTGGCCTGTTTTTTTGCCCGACGGCAATCACTTTCTTTATCAAAGCTGGAACGGTCGCTCTGATAGCAGCGCGATTTTTGTAACCACGCTGGATGGCCGCGACCGAAAGCTACTGCTAAATGCAGATTCAAACCCACTGTATGCCTCGACCGGTTATCTGCTGTTTGCGCGCAACGCCACTCTAACCGCGCAATCGTTTGATGTTCACAAGCTTGAGCTCACCGGAGAGCCTTTTCCTGTCGCCGAACAGATTGCCTACAACAATTCCAATAGCTATTCGAATGCATCAGTCTCTCTTGATGGAACCTTGGCCTATTTGACCGGCGGTGTGCCTAACCGGCAACTCATTTGGTTCGATCGCAGCGGTAAACAACTGGAATCAGTCGGCCCGCCGGGCGAACTCAACGACATAGTTCTTTCTCGTGACGGAAAGAGAATCGCGATCCAACGTTCGGTGGATGGAAAATTCAACATCTGGTTAATGGATCTCGCGCGCGGCGTCCCATCCCGGTTTACGTTTGAAGCGAAAACTGATGACAACCCCGTGTGGTCACCCGACGGAAACTCCATTGCCTTCAGCTCAACCGGCGTCGGTGAAGACACCCTTGTCAACATCTATCGGAAGCTTTCGAGTGGGGCGGGAAATTCTGAACAACTATTAAAGTCTGACCTCAGTAAAGAACCGACCGACTGGTCGAGTGATGGACGATTCATTCTGTTCAATCAGTTCGGACGACAGACTGGGAGTGATGTGTGCGTCCTGCCCCTCTTCGGTGATGGCAAACCGTATCCTCTACTTAATAGTGAATTCGAGGAGACAGGCGCCTTCTTCTCCCCCGATGGTCACTGGTTCGCCTACACTTCAAATGAAACAGGACGCTTTGAGGTTTATATCCAGACGTTTCCTCAAACCGGCGGCAAATGGCTTGTTTCGAACGGGGGAGGAGGGCAGCCTCATTGGCGCGGCGATGGTAAGGAACTGTTTTATGTCGCGCCTGATAAGACATTGATGTCGGTGGAAATAAAAACCGGATCTACTGTCGAGATGAGTGCACCGAAACCGTTGTTCATTACGAAGGTTCGCAACTACGGCGCGCCGAATCGTTATGTAGTAGCCCCTGATGGCCAACGCTTTTTGGTAAATGCTCCAGCCGGGGACGGTGCTGTTGCTCCGATTACAGTCGTCGTTAATTGGACCAGCGGTCTTAAGAAGTGATGAGGTAGTGAGCAAGCCGGGCGTCTCGTCCCAACGAAACGATTTCAAAGACCATCATGCGGAAATCGATCTTATCAGCACCCATTTGCTTCACCTCCATTCTCTTTTTGTGCGCAATCGTCGCAGCACAAAACACCAAATCAACAGCGAAACCAGATTTCAGTGGCACATGGCTGCTCGATACCACGAAGAGCACCACGGGCGGGCTTACCATGCGACCGGATCTTCCAATGACGATTTCGCATCAGGGTCCGGAGTTTAAAATGGTGATTGCCTCAGAATCGAATGGTCAGATCACAAAGCACGAATTTACCTATTTCACGGATGAACGTGGCGAAACGAACGAGGCCACGTCTGTGATCACGACCAATCCTTCGGCCGTGAGACCCGAAGATCTAAAGAATAAGGTGACTGAGTCCAAAACCAAGTGGAGCGGCGACAAAATCGTCACGCGATCGCGATTTCGCATGAATGTTCCCGGAGCCTCTGTTCTGGAATTCGAGCAAGTAGATGAATGGAAGCTATCGAGCGACGGCAAAGTTTTGACTCAAACAAGCCGAGTTAATCTGCAGAATAGTAACCAGCCCTTCATCCCCTCTAACGCGCCAGACAAAAAGAGGGTCTTCAATCGACAATAGTTAGAGGTTACTAGTACCTCAATAGACCTTCGCAGTCGATGGTCTGGCTGGCGGTGACAGGTGGACCACCTTCTCAGTGATCGACTCAACCTTCTTCCGCGTGTAAAAAACTGGGAAGTACTTTCCAGCGGACCACAGCTCATACAAATCCCGGTAATGTGGATCGTTGACGTCGCCTGACTGTCCAGGGTTGTTGAGTCCCAGCGCAGTGTCCCAATCCTCTGTATCAATGATGATCTTGAACGAGCCACCGGACGTTTGATTGTCGCCGCCGGCAGTAGCCGTGACCGTGTAGCTATCACCACCGCGTGGTCTATCACCGACGTTGAACTTCGCTTGGAGTTCGGGTTTCAA
>DATJKB010000374.1:0-7662 GCA_035491875.1 Pyrinomonadaceae bacterium
GGATCATCAAGCGCATCGATCTTTGTGGCCACTACGATCTGCGGTCGCGCCGCCAGGTCCGGATTGTAAGAAGCCAGTTCACTATTCACCGTTTCGTAATCGCTTACCGTCTCTCTTCCCGATAGCGATGAAACATCTACCATATGCAATAGAAGCTTCGTCCGCTCGATATGTCGCAGAAACCTGTCACCCAGTCCTGCTCCTGCGTGCGCTCCCTCAATCAATCCTGGTATGTCGGCGATGACCATAGTTCGGAAGTCGCCGAGATCTACAACACCGAGGTGCGGCTCCAAAGTCGTGAACGGGTAGTCGGCAATCTTTGGACGCGCAGCTGAAACTGTCGATATGAACGTCGACTTGCCGGCGTTTGGAAATCCAACTAGTCCGACATCCGCGAGCAGCTTTAATTCCAGTTGCAACTCTCTCGCTTCGCCGTTGTTGCCGGTTTGGTGATATCGCGGCGCTCGATTAGTCGACGTAGCAAAGTGTGCGTTGCCAAATCCTCCGCGGCCACCGCTCGCTGCCAACCAGCGCCGACCATCCTGGTCCAAGTCGTAAATGAGCTCACCCGTTTCGGCGTCGACGACTTGAGTACCCACTGGAACTCGTACTTCATGATCAGCCCCGGTTCGACCGGATCGGTTCGAGCCTTCACCATGTGCACCGCGCTCCGCAATGTGGCGCGGGTTGTAGCGCAAGTGCAGCAGTGTGTTGAGGGAACTGTCGGCTACGAGAAAAACATTGCCGCCGCGTCCGCCGTCTCCACCCGAGGGGCCACCGCGCGGAACAAACTTCTCACGTCGAAAAGCGGTGACACCGTTACCGCCGTCGCCTCCCTGAACATAAATCTTCGCGCGGTCGATGAACATCTAAATTGAAAACGACGCCCGGAGCACAGTCTCATTCTGGCTCGGCGTCGTAGTAAACGGGGCGTAAATCTCTAAGCAGCAGATTGCTCCAGCGGATAAACGCTAACAAACTTGCCCGCGCGCCCCTTATCTTCAAACTTCACAACGCCATCGATCAAAGCAAAGAGCGTATCGTCCTTGCCGCGGCCAACATTATTACCTGGCTTCCATTTTGTGCCGCGCTGGCGAGCAATGATGTTGCCGCCCAGCACTTTTTCGCCGCCGAACTTCTTTAATCCCAACCGCTGAGACTGGGAATCGCGTCCATTTCTCGATGAACCAACACCTTTTTTGTGGGCCATAACTTCTCCGAATCCGGTCTTTGGTCTGGGGTCTTTGGTCTTAGGTAGCTGCGCGAAGACCAAAGTCCAAAGACCAAAGGCCTATTTACCTATCGAATCAATCCTCAACGTCGTAAATCCCTGCCGATGTCCGCGAGTGCGCTTGTACTGTTTCCTGCGCTTCTTCTTGAACACAACAACTTTCTGATCGCGGCCGTGGTCAACAACAGTCGCTGAAATCTTCCCGGCGGACTTACCGTCGCCGTTGGAATTAAACAAGGCCTCGAGTTCAATCGAGCTTCCGGCATCGGCTGTCAGCGAAGGAACCCGGACGACTTGCCCTTCCTCCACCACAAACTGCTTGCCGCCCGACTTAATTATTGCGTGTGACATATTCTCGTACCTCTCAGACGGGGCAAATACCCACAGAAAAGTCGAACATTATAGGTAACATAACCACAAACGGCAACCGCCCGAGGCCGTGATTTATGCCCGGGCCTTGGCGCCAGCGCCTACGCCCTCTTCGACGGCCGATTTGCGACCGTTGCGAGCCAGGAAATACTCCATAAAGTTGGTTGAAATGTCGCCTGCTCGGAACCGCGGATCGTCCATGATCTTCAAGTGCAGAGGGATCGTCGTCTTGATACCTTCAATCACCATTGCCTCCAGAGCGCGCTTCATTCTGGCGATGGCCAGATCGCGGGTCCGTGCGTGAACAATTACCTTGGCAATCAGCGAATCATAGAAGGGCGACACTCTGTAACCGGAGTAGACGAACGTATCAACCCTGACTCCAGGTCCTCCCGGCAGGTTGAAAGCGGTGATAACTCCCGGCGACGGCGCAAACGTCTCCGGGTTCTCTGCATTGATGCGGCATTCAATTGCATGACCGACGATCAATAAATCATCTTGCGTGTAACCGAGAGGCTCACCTTCAGCGATACGGATCTGGTTCCGCACGATGTCAGCCAGTGTGACCATTTCGGTTACTGGATGCTCAACCTGAATGCGAGTATTCATTTCCATGAAATAAAACTCGCCGCTAGCATCGAGCAAAAACTCCACCGTACCCGAACTCGAGTATCCAAGTTTCTTGCACGCAGAAACCGCAGCATCACCCATGCGCTGGCGCAATTCTTTCGTCAACACGGGAGAAGGTGCCTCTTCCATCAATTTCTGGTGGCGCCGTTGAATCGAGCACTCCCGTTCGCCGAGATGGATACACTCTCCGTACTCGTCGCCCAACACCTGAATCTCAATGTGGCGTGGTTGTTCGACGTACCGCTCTATGTACACACTGCCGTCTTTGAATGCAGCCGCAGCTTCTGTAGAAGCAGTCTTTAGTGCCTGGCCCAATTCCTGCTCGGTGCGGACGATACGCATCCCGCGTCCGCCACCACCAGCCGAGGCTTTCACTATAACCGGATAACCGATCTCGCGAGCCAGCCTGAGACCTTCTTCTTCAGACGAAATCGCTTCTGGGCTCCCCGGAAGCACCGGCAATCCCGCTTCTTTCATCGCGCGTCGTGCTTCAATCTTGTCGCCCATCAGGCGAATAACGCTCGCGCTCGGACCAATGAATTTTATATTGCATGCTTCGCAGATTTCGGCGAACTGAGCCGACTCCGCCAGGAAGCCATAACCGGGGTGAATCGCGTCGACGTTGAATATTTCAGCCGCGCTGATAATCGCTGGAATGTTTAAGTAGCTCTGTGCGGAGGGTGCTGGACCAATGCACGCAGCTTCATCCGCAAAACGCACGTGAAGAGAATCTCGATCGACGTCGCTGTGAACGGCGACGGTTTTGATCCCCATCTCTTTGCAAGTCCAGATGATGCGACAGGCGATCTCGCCTCGATTCGCGATCAGTATCTTCTTAAACTTTCGCGGATTGAACGCCATAATCTGGATTCCTACAAAAAAACGTAACGTCCAACGTTGGACCACAGTTGAAGGATCGGCTGTGGGCGTTGGACGTGATTACTTAACTTCTTATTCCGAACAACGGTTGACCGTATTCAACCGGCTGACCGTTTTCAACGTAAATCTTAACAATCTCACCCGTGGCTTCCGCCTGAATCTCATTCATGAGTTTCATGGCTTCAATGATGCAAACCACCGTTTCTGGTTCTACGTTACTACCTATCTTCACAAATGGGTCCGCTGTCGGAGAAGGCGAACGATAGAACGTGCCAACTATTGGCGAAGAGATAAGGTGCAAATCGGAATCTTCTGATGCGGCTGTTTCAGCTTGTGCGCCCGGATGATGAGCCGTTGGCGTCGCCGGTTTCGCGGTTGAAACAACGTCCACAGGTGGCGGAGTCGGAGTCGGAACAACAGCGGGAGCGTCTGCTGAATAGTTTGACTGAGCGGGACTGGACTCACGTCGCAGCCTCACTCGAAAATCTGCGCGCTCAAGCTCGAACTCCGCTAAACCGTTCTCGCGCAGCAACGCGATTAACTCCCGCAGTTCGTCCATATTCACGGACGCACCGGGTCTTCCAGACGATTCGGCGCGGGCTTTATTTCGTCTATTAGGATTCAGATCGCCTTCTTTTCTCGCCATTGAATCTGTCCACCAACAGGATAAAGTGATTAGCCCCAAAAGACTCGGTCGAGTTGCCGAAAATCAGTTGGGGCCATTCGTTACCGAGGGCGTGGTCTCCGCTCGCAAATGCTAAGGAACTACTCCTCAGGTTCCACTGCTTTATCCGCTGCTTCGTTAGCGGCTGCGTCCGTAGTCTCTTCGGCCTCGGTTTCCTTGGCCCGACCCGACGCTTTCTTCGAATCCGTTTTCTTCTTCTTCGTCGCCGAAGCTTTGCGCTTTTTCTCTGCTTCGATTGCTTCGAGTTCGCGCGGATTGTCGACTAACTCGATGATCGCAAGCTCGGCGCGATCACCATCGCGATGACCGAGCTTCAAGATTCGCGTGTAGCCGCCCGGCCGATCCTGATATCGCTCGCCCAACTCGCCGAAGAGTCGCTTAAGTGCGGCAACGCCTGCGGTCCGTTCCGGACGCACTTGCCCGCGTCTTCCAGTCGATGCAGTCAATCCCACATTTCCCGCGTGGAAAAAGCCGGCAGCCTGTCGGCGAAGATGCAGCGCGCGCATGTCAGAACCTTCATCAGTCAACGTGCGAGCACGGCGTGAGAGTGTAATGGCGCGTTCGATGAATGGTCGCAGTTCCTTCGCTTTTGGCAAAGTCGTCGTGATCCGTTCATCGCGCGAATTAATCAAAGATGTCGCCAGGTTCCGAAGCATCGAGGTGCGATGCTCGCTAGTGCGACCAAGTTTACGGTGTGCCTTTAGATGTCGCATGGCTCGTGACTACTGTTCCTCTTCCCCGTCGAAATCTGAAAGATCGGCACCGTCGCGGCCGCCGGTTCCCGGTATCGGATTGCCTTGTTCGTCAAACTCCATACCGAAATCCAGGCCCATGCCGTTCAGGATTTCCTTGATCTCGTTTAGCGACTTCTTGCCAAAGTTCTTGGTAGCCAACATCTCGCGCTCGGTGCGTTGCACGAGATCGCGAATGGTTCTGATGTCAGCATTCTTCAAACAGTTATAAGAACGTACCGACAATTCAAGCTCATCAACTGAACGATCGAGCTGGTCGTTACGCGGAAGCGGCGGGCGCTCCATCTTGGCATATGCGAAGTCGTCGGTGTCTTCTTCGAAGTTGATAAAGATCGACATGTGGTCCTTGATCAACTTCGCGGCGAGACCAATCGAATCTTCCGGTTTCACTGAGCCATCGGTCCAAACTTCGATCGTTAATTTATCGAACTCGGTGTTCTGACCGAGACGTGCTGCTTCGACGTGATAGTTAACTTTTTTGACCGGAGTGTGAACGGAATCGATGGGAATGTAACCGAGCGATAAATCCTCATCGAAGTTACGGTCGGCTGACACATAACCACGTCCGCGCTTCAACCTCATTTCAACTCTCAGGGATCCGCCATCACTGACAGTCGCGATATGGACCGTAGGATCCAGAATCTCTACGTCGGCATCAGCCTCAATATCAGCTGCCGTAACCTCGCCGGCTCCTTCCTTGGAAATCCGCAGAGTCTTAGGGTCCCCGGTGTGTAACTTAAAGGGAACTTGCTTGAGATTCAGAATGACGTCGGTCGCGTCTTCAACGACTCCCTTGATCGATGAAAACTCATGTTCGACACCTTCAATTTTGACGGCGGTGATGGCGGCGCCTTCGATTGACGAGAGCAAAGCGCGACGCAGTGAATTGCCGACCGTCGTTCCAAAACCCCTTTCAAACGGTTGCGCTGAGAAACGGCCGTACCGTTCAGTAAGCGTTTCCGTATCTGCCGCCAAACGGCGCGGCATCTGAAATCCGGTCCAAAGGTTGTTTTGATCCATTGACATAGCGTTCAGGTTCCTAAATAAACAATGCGGTAGACCGCCCAAAGAATGTTGGACCGGTCACCGTTAGTTAAATTACTTGCTGTAAAGTTCGACGATTAATTGCTCGTTGATCAAACGATCGATATCTTCGCGCACCGGCAAACTAATGATCTTAGCCGACATGTCTCCGCCGTCCGCTGTAACCCATGATGGGCGGCCTCGACCGGACGCAGTTTGCCACGCGCCTTCGATATGAAGGTTCTTCCGGCTCGCTTCCTTCACGCTGATCGTGTCGCCGGGTTTCACCTGGTACGAAGGAATATCAACTTTGCGATCGTTGACTTGAATATGTCCGTGATTTACAAGCTGGCGCGCCTGCCGCCGTGATGTCGAAAAGCCCGCACGGTAGACAGCGTTATCCAAGCGCCGCTCAAGCAGGAACAACAGGTTCTCGCCCGTGATGCCCTTCATGCGCGCCGCACGTTCGAAGTAATTGCGAAATTGTCCTTCGAGGATAAAGTAGATGCGCTTAACTTTCTGTTTCTCGCGCAGCTGCTGGCCGTAGCCGACGAGTGCCTTACCTCGTCGTAATGAATTGCCGTGTTGACCTGGCGGTTGTGTTCCGCGTTTCTCAATCGGGCAGGCGGGTTTATAACACCGGTCGCCTTTCAGGAAGAGCTTCGCGCCTTCCCGGCGACACAGACGACACACTGCATCTCTATACCTAGCCAATCTATTTGCCTCCAGTCTAAATCTAGACGGAAAAGTTTACAGGTGACGCCGAAGCGTGACCCTTCATCCTTTGGGTTAATACATTTTTGATTTTCGATTTTTGATTTCTGATTTCTTTCAATCAAAAATCAGCAATCTAAAATCAAAAATCTTCTACACTCGTCGACGCTTTGGCGGCCGGCAACCGTTGTGTGGGATCGGAGTTGTATCGCGAATGGTTATTACGCGAATGCCGGCATTAGCGATGGCGCGAATAGCCGACTCGCGACCGCCTCCCGGTCCTTTTACTCTTACTTCGCACTGGTGCATTCCAGCTTCATGAGCTTTCTTAGCCGCTTCATACGCTGCCTGCTGGGCCGCGAAAGGTGTGCCCTTACGAGATCCACGAAACCCACGCGCTCCTGCCGAGGATTGCGCGATCAGGTTTCCCTCGAGATCCGTTATCGAGATCATCGTGTTATTGAACGATGCCGCGATATGGACGATCCCATTCGGCACATTCTTCTTCTCTTTTTTTCTGAAGACTTTTTTCTTTCCGCCAGCTTTTGCCATATCGTTAATCGTGAATATTGAATCGTTAATCGTTAATGTGAATCGGTGATCGTGAGTCGCGAATCGATTCACGATTCACAATTCACGATTCACGATTTACTTCTTGCCCGGTGCCTTCTTCTTAGCGATTGTCGCTCTTCGCGGGCCTTTGCGAGTGCGGGCGTTGGTGTGCGTGCGTTGGCCGCGAACCGGTAACGACCGGCGATGACGCAAACCGCGATAGCAACCGATATCCATCAAACGCTTGATGTCCATCTGGATGCGCTTGCGCAAATCACCTTCGATCTCACCTTGCGCTTCGAGGACTGCACGAATCCTGCTCAACTCGTCTTCGCTCAGGTCTCTGACACGAGTGTCAAGATTCACTCCCGCTTCTTTTAGAACGGAAGACGAACGAGAACGACCAATTCCATAAATATAAGTGAGACCAACCTCTGCTCTCTTGTTGGGTGGGAGATCTACGCCTGCTACACGTGCCATCTTATTTCTCGCTATCCTTGTCTCTGCTTATGTTTAGGATTGACGCAAATCACCCGCACCACACCTTTGCGATGGATGATCTTGCACTTGTCGCACATCTTTTTAACCGACGCACGGACCTTCATCTCGAAACCTCAAACTCTCTATTTATAACGGTATGTAATACGCCCACGGTTAAGATCGTAAGGCGAAAGCTCTACCAAAACCCGGTCGCCGGGAAGAATGCGAATAAAATGCTTGCGCATCTTTCCCGAAATGTGCGCAAGCACCTGGTGCTGGCTGTCTTCTAACTCAACCCGAAACATAGCGTTTGGCAAAGTTTCCAGCACCTTTGCCATGACTTCTAT
>DATJKB010000375.1:0-10076 GCA_035491875.1 Pyrinomonadaceae bacterium
GACGCGCCCTTGATACCGGCCGATTAATTGAAGCGATTTCGCAACAAGGTAAGCCCGCTCTGACGTTGCCCGCTGCTGACGACATCGTCGCTCATCTTTCCCCGCAACTGATGTCCGGCGATGTGGTGGCCATCATGTCAAACGGTGGCTTTGGCGGGATTCACGAGAAAATCCTCGACTCGCTGCAATCCAGAATATCCACAGATACGGCACTCTAACGCCTTGTTCCCGGCGAGTTGGCCAGGAAACACACCTCCAAAAGCTGTACGCTCGCGTACAAATTAACTAACAACTCGCGTACAAATTAACTAACAATTCGTAACGCTCTCGACGATTAAGAACTGTTTAATGCGGTCTCAAGGCAGGAGGCCCCCGTGAAGGATTTCTCCATATTTGAATACGGACTCAAGTTATCTCCCATCGACCAGACGCAGGATCTTGGTCAACTCGCTAGTATTTCGCGTCGCGATTTCGAGGATCGCGAAACCTTCATTTGCCGCACAACGGCCGCTTCTGTCGAATATCTTTGCCTGCTGATCGACAACGCGATTCTACTTCGCACGAATCGCACAGGTAGAGTGTATGCGGGCTTCGAACAACTTTCAGCGCTGCAACCGATCATTGATCGATACCTGCGCATCGCCGACCTGTCTGAATGTGTGTACCTGTTTGGTGAGGCTGATTGGAAGCCTCCTAAACATCCAAACATCCGCGTCATTGAATTGCCTGGCGCAGCCCGACTCTCACGTGAGACGTTTCTGATTGTGCAGTCTTCGAATCTGAATCGAGCGCTGGTGGCGTTTGATGAGGAGTCGGAAGACGACTCATTGCCGGAACAGATCCGTTATTGGGCACTCAAGACGAGTAATCCAAACGTTGTACAGAGCCTTGCGTCAGAAATCGAAGGAATGATCGACTGGTCGCTTGCGGCGTGAGGAAAAGACAGGAGCAGGTGCTCCTGCCCCTGTCTTTTTACATCGTCGATCGTCGTTCTTCCACTTCCGGTTGATGTGTCTCAATCAGAATCGGCTTTAAGTCTTTCCTGGATCGATTCGAACTTTCGACCCGCGCAGTCAACACTCGTCGAATCTTCTCGGGCAACAACTTCGCGGCGATACCGGCCATCGAGCCGACGAGTTCGACTATATCGCCACCACCCTTCCAGTGTTCACGAACGATCTTTGGATCTGTGTTGGACATAAGACGGAGCAGTGTCAGCGAGATTAAATAGGCGTCGTCGATTTGCCCGACAAACGGCAACATATCCGGAATAAGATCCAGTGGAATAACGGCATAGATAATAGCGCCCGCCACCAGCAATCTCTCTTTAGCTGGCACTCGGGGATCGATGATTAACCGGCCACACAGAAGGACCAGGTTAGGAATGAAAAGCAGTAGATTTTTCATCCGTCGTCGAAGAGTTGATGCCATCGTCGTCTCCAGTTAATTGGTGCGTAAAAGGGTGAATACAAAATATCACAGTGATGCTTCAGATAGTGCTTAGTTCTTTGTCCGTTGTCCGTTGTTCGTCGACAGTTGGCTCGGTCTCTGTTCCCGTTGCAGAAACTGATCCTACTAACGGACAACGGACGGGCCGCTTGTTCTGAATTCCAGACTCAGTTAGACTTCGCGTCTCCAAAAAGACCCTGAGCCCGTCTTCGATCTATGGATATTCTCGAACGAATTCGCCAGCGCGCTTCATCACGCCCACAACACATCGTTTTGCCCGAAGGTAACGATCCTCGCACGGTTATCGCAGCTGCCGACTGTTCACGCCGACGGCTCGCGCGAATAACTATACTGGGCGACGAAGAAAAGATTCGCGCTACCGCACAAGATCAGGGTCTTGATCTTGCGGGCGTGACGATAATCGATCACCTTCGTGCTGCAGACTTCGACAAGATGGTGTCGATGTTTCATGACCTGCGCCGGGCCAAGGGCTTAATGGCGGACGAAGCTAGAACACTTGTTTCGGATCCGCTCTACTACGGCAACCTCATGGTCCGCACAGGAATGGCTGATGGTTCAGTTGCCGGAGCGACCAACACAACGGCCCATACTGTTCGCGCGGCGCTGCACTGCATCGGCGTCCGCTCAGGATTCAAATTGGTTTCGAGTTTTTTCTTGATGGCTTTGACGAATCCACAATTCGGTCACGACGGAGCCATGATCTACGCCGATTGTGGTGTCGTGATTGAACCAAGCGCGGCGGAACTCGCTGAGATAGCGCTTGCCTCCGCGGATTCGTGCCGCGCGTTGCTGGGAACTGAACCGCGCGTCGCTTTGCTTTCGTTCTCAACAAAAGGAAGCGCCAAACATCGACTAATCGACAAAGTCGTTGAGGCCACACGAACCGTAAAGGCTCGCTCGCCTGAGTTGCTCATCGATGGTGAACTTCAAGCCGATGCCGCTCTCGTGCCGCGCGTAGCTGAATCAAAAGCACCAGGCTCGCCCCTCGGTGGCCGCGCAAATGTGCTGATCTTTCCCGATCTACAGGCTGGGAATATCGGCTACAAACTTACTGAACGATTGGCGGGTGCGACGGCAATCGGGCCGATTCTGCAGGGACTCGACAAACCTGCAAACGACTTGTCGAGGGGCTGTAAAGCCGAAGACATCGTGGATGCCGTCGCAATTACGGCAGTGCAGGCGCAGGCGCGAAAGAACACCTGATCGGGCAACGTAAGAAAACCCGAAGCATCAAACCTGCGATCCCAAAACAGATTGGAACATAAACCTGTGGGTCGTACCCGATATCTTTTTCTAATCCTCGCAATCGCATTCCTGGGCGGACGTGCTTACGCTCAACAGTCCAAGCCGATTCCTTCACCAACGCCATCTGCTTCGCCAACGCCCCGTCCGTACGATGAAGATGACCAGCCGGTTAGAGTTTTTACGGAAGAAGTGCGTTTGCCCGTCGTTGCGCTCGACTCATACGGTCACTTTGATCCGACTCTCGTTATCGATGACGTATTAGTGCTGGAAGATGGTGTCCCACAACTGATCAGAAGCGTGCGTCACATCCCTGCCAATGTCCTGCTTGTTCTCGACACTGGCGGTGGGGATTCAATCGGAGTCGGCGGCGCTTCAAAGAGTACGAGTTTGACGCGCGAGGTCGCCACGGATCTTGTGCGCCGACTGCCGCAAGGTTCGTGGGTCGAGGTACTCCAGGCAAATAGTGGTTCCCAGGTTCTCCAATCCTGGACCAGGGACAAAGATGCGGTCCTGGAAGTGCTGAAGAAGAAGTTGGTAGGCACGAAGCGCTCGCGTTTTTCCGAGGCTATTGTCACCGCGACTCAGCAACTAAAGGATCGCCCTGAAGGTAGCCGCCACGTTGTTCTAATAACCGATGGTGTGGATTCTCCCGGAGGTAAAGTCGATCGCGGAGAAGCAATGAAGCAATTGATTGCGGCTCGGGCGACCGTGCACGTCATTAGCTACACTGAGTTTGTCCGGCAAAAAACCGAGAACAAAACCACTGAGGTGAAGGCCGGTATGGGGCCAAGACCAGCAAGCACAGATCCGATCAGAAGCACAGATCCAACTCAGCCACCAGGTCAGAATCGTTCCCCCTCGTTCGGCGTCAGCGTTCGCTTCGATCCTGCTATGCGACGAGTGCGAAAAGCTTATGAGAACGAGGTAAAGAAGAGTCAGCAAGTACTGACGAATGTCGCGCAGGAAACTGGCGGAAAGATGCTGTTGCCGCTCACTAACGAACAGATGATTGCTCAGGCAGGTGAAGTCGCTCGGGCTATCGGATCGGAGTACGTGGTGACGTACAGACCTAAACGACCGCTGGCGGAAGCGGAGCCGGGTGAATATCGGAAATTAGAGGTTGCTTCTAGAAGGGTTGGTTTGAGCTTGCAGGCACGGCGCGGATACGTGGTGCCGACGCCCTGATTCACTGAAGAAACTGAGTTAGCCAACGAGCGCTTCGTATTGAGCTTCCCACATCTGTATCATTTGCCGTACCTCAAACTCATCGTGGCTCGGCAACAGTGATAGACGGTGCAGTTCAGCCCAATCTTCTTTTGGCACCCGGTGAAATGCTTCCACGACTTTCGGATCAAATTGCCGGCCGGCCCATTCATCCAATTCTTCTGCCGCAGCCTCATACGACTTGCCACGCCGGTAGACCCGGTCGCTCGTGATGGCATCGTACGCGTCCGCTACCGCAAAGATTCGTGCACAGATATCGATCTCCGCGCCACTAATGCCTAACGGATAGCCACTGCCGTCCCACTTCTCGTGATGCTGGGCCACCACGCGTGCAGCGCCTTTTAGAAACTCGATACCGCGCAGAATTTGTTGTCCATGTAAGGGATGCTCGCGCATGTGCGCCCACTCTTCTTCTGTGAGCTTCGCCGGCTTTCTTAAGATCGCATCCGGCACACCAATCTTGCCGATGTCGTGCAGCAATGAACCAAACTCGAGTGACTTCAACTCTTCGCTATTGAGTCCGTACTCACTACCCAAACGCAAACTGTAGCTAACCACTCGTTCAGAGTGTCCGTGTGTTTCGGAGTCTCTTGTTTCAAGCGCGGTAGTCAATGCTTTGAGTGTAGAACGATATGCGTCTTCCAGTGAATCGAGCGCATGGTCCAATTCCGCCGTGCGCTGCTCGACTAACTCTTCCAGATGATTTTCGTAGCGCTGTTTGGCAACTATGAGTTCGTAGTGTTCGAGTGCGCGTTTCACTACCGCTTCAACCTGGCGAAGATCGAATGGCTTCATCAGGTAATCAAATGCGCCAAGCCGCAGCGCTTCTATTGCGCTCTCGACTGTTTGCATCCCGCTGATCATTACAACAACCGTGTTGGGCGACATTTCCTTTACGTGGGGAATCATTTCCAGACCGCTCATGCCCGGCATTGTGATATCGCTGATAACCAACTCGAAGGCATTGTCGCGCAGCCGCGTGAGAGCTTCTTCAGCCGAGCCCGCAACCGTGCAATCGAAATCGTAGGATAGTAAGTCGGCAAGGATCTCCGTTATCTCTCGTTCGTCGTCGACGATGAGAATTCGGCATTTAATCCGTTCATGCGACATAGGGGAATTTAACTCCAGATTTTCCAGGCCTACCGGTGGTGCTGGGTTGGTATGCCTTAGGTGGGAATGACCGCTAGGGGCCCTTGCCGATGGGGCAAAACGGGCATTTGCATTCTACGATCTTTTCCACAGGCGTGGCAAACATGTTTTTACCAGCACTTTAGGCCGATTTTTGACGTTTTTTGCCGTTATCAACTGTCGCCGACTGGGATTTTGGACGGAGTCGAGTCGAAACATCTGGCACGATGCGGACGCTGAGAAGAACTTGTCCGCTTCACCGATGCCGTTTCTCAACCACGGTATCGCACTCATCGAACAAAAGAAGTTTGCCGACGCGAGGAAGCCGTTACAGGAAGCGCTCAAGCGAAACGATAAGCTTGGCACGGCCCATATGTATCTGGGTATCGCTGTCGTGGGTCTAAAAGAGATACCAGAACCAGAAACAGCTTTTCTTAAGGCAGTAAAGTTGGGTGGCGACTCGATAGCTCAAGCGCACAAATACCTTGGTGGCATCTACTGGGCACGCAAAGACAACAAGAAAGCTGTGGAGGAATTGGAGCTTTATCTACTGCTGCGGCCCAACGCTCCGGACGCAGAACGTTTGCGTAAGACGATCGAAGAGCTGCGGAAATAAATTAGTGCGTGGTCGAGTTTGACGGTTAAGGTTTTGGGCCTCTATGATGACATGACCCAACAGGCCGGAGTGGCGAAATTGGTATACGCACCAGACTCAAAATCTGGCGTTCGCAAGGACATGTCGGTTCGAGTCCGACCTCCGGCACCACACCTGAAAAGATCCACCGGTTCCACCGATTACAGATTTCCATCTCAGTCAGCGAAGTAGTCATCCGGTCGTCTCACCGCGTCGCACACTCAAACGGCTCATTAGACCTATCTGCGTAGTCGGTAGGACTGCTACGCTTGGACTTACCACTTCCAAAGACCCTGGTTTCCAAAAACTCAGCCCATATTCAGGATTTCGTACGCCTTCATCGATGAATTAGAGCAATCTCTGCGTAAAAACGTGAGATTGCGGTTTGTGTGCCGCCGGAACAAAGTTTGCTGTCATCGACTGAGAGCAAGATGTGGTAATACCCCATGCTTGTTCGCGGGAGAATTGGTAAGAAAAAACTCTTGACATGTTGTGTGAGGTAACACAAAATGCGGCCGTTCTGTCGCCGTTAGCTTCGTGCCCTTTTTAACGCATAAAATCCATTTTCAAACATAAGTAGTTTAGCGATTCCCATCCGGCCTTTCCCGATTGAGATGTACCAGTTTTCTCGGATTGGTCAGACCACCACGGCATTTTAACCATTCGCAAGTGGGTCAATTCACATGCTGAGAAAAAGACTAGAGGGTCTTTTTCCACACTTCTCAAAGAGCACTGTCGTACGGCACCGCCAATGACGGCGCCTTGAAGTTTATTACTGAAGAGGAGACCTGAAATGAGATCGAGATTCCGACCCTTCGCACAGATCTCTTGTGCAATCGTATTCGTGATGGCGGCGTTACTAGTGCCCATGTCAGCAACATCCCAGGAGCTGCGCGGGAAAATTAGCGGACGCGTTGTCGACTCCAATGGCGGGGCGGTTCCGAACGCTACAGTGACAGTCACTGATCTGGCGAGAGGGACAAAGACCGATTTGACAACTAATGATGACGGCCTGTTTGACGCACCATTTCTCTTGCCCGGAAGTTACCAGGTACTAGTAGAGGCCTCCGGATTCAAGAAGGCGTTAAAAGACAAGGTTGCGGTAGCAATCAATCAGACCAGCACTCTCGCGATAACGCTCGACGTGGGAACGGTTCAAGAAACCGTCACCGTCACATCTGACGCGTCGCAACTCAACGTCTCAGATGCGAACCTCGGTCTGACAATCGACCGAAAGAGGGTCGACGAACTGCCATCGGTCCACGGTGATCCATATCATCTTATAAACATTGCACCCGGCGTCACTTATACAGGCAGCACGCGTTTGGATCGTCCCTTCGAGCCCACACACATTGCCAATTTCGCCATGGGCGGTGCGCGTGGGATTCGCAGCGATCTCTTAATCGATGGCGCACCAAGCACTGCCACAGCGAATGCCAACGAGGTAATCGCTTCGTATGTTCCGACTACTGATGCAACACAGGAGTTTAGAGTACAGACTTCGACGTACGATGCTCAGTTTGGTAATACCGAAGGTGGTGTCACCAGTATTGTTACTAAAGGTGGTACGAACGACTTCCATGGTTCGGCTTACTACTGGATCGAACCCGGCGGATGGGCAGCTAACGACTTTTTCGGAAACAGGCTGGGGTTAGGAAGACCATACAGCTACTCGAATCGACCTGGCTTAAGTATCGGTGGGCCCGTGTGGATCCCGAAGCTCTACAACGGCAAGAACAAAACGTTCTTCTTCTTTTCCTATGAAAGCATCGACGATTCAAGACCTCGATTTGATGCGAATAACATCTGGGTGCCGACCGCTGCTTTAGCCAGTGGCGATTTCTCAGCGTATGCCAGCAAGATCAAAATCTATGATCCATTGACGGGCACAAACACTGGCGGCACGGTGACGAATCGTACGCAGTTCACGAATAACATCATTCCACAAGAGCGAATAAACCCAGTAGCCAAGGCAGTGCTTGCATACTGGGGAGCGCCAAAGCACGGACCGCCGGACCCGGCCAATTTTGTCCTCAATAACAACATCAGCGATTCGTCTCTTTCAGAACTGTTGAATCCGCCATACCGGAATTACACGATTCGCATAGATCAGAATGTTGGCGATAAGGACAAGCTGTTTGGCCGGTACAGTTGGTATAACCGGAAGAGCAGCTATAACAACTACACCAACTCGATCTATGTGGGTGATCGGTTTATTTTCGCTTCGAGGCAGGCTGTGCTCGACGAGGTGCATACTTTCACTAACAACACCATCCTTAACCTCAGGTACGGTTTCAATCGATTCATTCGAAATCCAGACGCACCGGAAGGACAGTACGGGATGGATCTGACCACACTTGGTTTTCCAGCCTCGTATAACAATGCGATTGGTGAAGGTATCCGGCGCTTTCCGCGCTTCGACTTCACCTGCTCAGGAAATTGTACAGGTACTCCCGTTGGCAATGGTCACAGCAATGAGTTCCGACCCGTCAGCAGTCACTTCGGAACTGCGGTTTTGAACTGGATAAAAGGCAAGCACGCACTTCGGTTCGGTGGAGAGATGCGCATCTATCGTGAGGACGATAGCTTTGCGAGTAATGACCAGTCGGGCCAATTTGCATTCGACAACACCTACACCAGACAGGGTACTGGTACCGGCCAACAAACAACTGATGTCGAGGGTTTGCAGGCTTTTGCGTCATTCCTGCTCGGCTATCCGAGCACGATGTCAATCGTACGTCGGTCGGATTATTCTGAGTACTCCAAGACGTGGGGGTTCTTTGCTCAGGACGACCTAAGACTCACCAGCAAACTAACGCTGAATCTAGGTTTGCGCTGGGAATTTGAACAGGCGTTAACTGAACGTCAGAACAAGAGCGTTTCCGGTTTCGATTTCGGCTATACGCAACCGTTTGAAACTCAGGCTCAGTCTAACTATGCGCTGTTATTAACTAAGTTGCCCGCGAACGATGTTCTCAAAACTATCTACCCGTTGAGTACGATCACGGCAAAAGGCGGTCTATTGTTTGCCGGCAAAGACACAGGAAGCGGGCTCTATAGCACGCCAATGAATGGCTTACTGCCACGCGTGGGATTTGCCTATGGATGGAATGACAAGACGGTTTTGCGCGGAGGCTTTGGCTTGTATCAAGGCTTCCTGGGCGAGAGACGCGGAGATGTCATTCAACCCGGTTATTCTCTAACCACGACACAGGTTTTGAGTACTGGTCCAAACGGAGCGCCACTCCCCTTCCTGATTTCGAATCCGTTCCCGGGTGGCATCAATGAGCCGACGGGTAACGCGGCGGGGAGACAAACAGCCTTAGGGCAGACCATCTCATTCTTTAACCAGGATCCGAAGGTGGCAAAGCAGATGCGTTGGTCATTTGGCATTCAACGCGAGCTCTTTAAGGGCTGGATGTTTGAAGCAGTGTACGTCGGAAACTACGGGTATGACCTTGAGATCACGCGGAATATCAATGCGTTGCCCAACAAGTATCTGAACACTGACAATTCGCGCACCGTGGCGATGGGTAATAACAACACTATCCTCTCGGCCGCAATCGCGAATCCCTTTTTCTGTAATAACCCCAGCTCAAACGGTACTGCGTGCACGAGCGGTAGCGCGCTATTCATAGGCGCGGGCAACACGACAACGCGTCGTCAGTTGTTGCGTCCATATCCTAACTTTGGTGACATCAACACGAGTGTCAATAATGGTCATAGCTGGTATCAGTCGGGGCAGTTTAGTTTGAGCAAGCGATTCGCACAGGGGTACGCACTGCAAATGGCTTACACCCGGTCGGTATGGTTGGAAGCCACTGAGTACTTAAATCCAGCGGACGAGAATCCGGTCAAACAGGTCTCGCCGCAGGATTCACCCAACCGCTTTTCCATGAGTGCCTTCTACGAATTACCGTTCGGCCGCGGCCAGATGTTCTTTTCGAATGCGAATAAACTTGCCAATATGATTGTTGGTGGTTGGCAGATCCAGGGAACTTATGTTTACCAAACTGGCTTCCCCTTAAGGTTCGCAAACGATCTGTTCTATCTGGGAGGCAATCCCTCGATCCCGAACAGCGAACAGACGATTAGCAGATGGTTCAACACATCGGCGTTTATTTCGGCGGCAGGAGGAACTCCGACGTGCGGCACATCCCCGGCCGGCAATTTAAACTGCGCCACTCCCGCAGACCACTTGCGAACGTTTCCATTTTTCCTAAACAGTGTGCGGATCGATCCAATCAATAACGTCGATCTTGGCTTGCGCAAGGATATTCATTTGCGCGAAGCCATGAAGATTCAGTTGAGAGTAGAGTTCATTAATGCGTTCAACCATCCGTTGTTCCCTGGCCCAGTGGTCAACGCGGCAACG
>DATJKB010000376.1:0-3327 GCA_035491875.1 Pyrinomonadaceae bacterium
GGGTGCGAAGCTGGCAAGACATCGCATCGTCCATTGTTCTTTCCGGCAGCAACAAGAGCTTCGCACCCACCCGCTACCGCGAGGTGGTACTGACCTCATTACACTAAATTAACCTAAAGGAGCAGCTTATGGCTGAAATGACAATCAAACGCTTCGGTGTGTTTTCAGTCGCCAAGATGCAATCACTTGTGATGTTTGTGATTGGACTAGTGATTGGTGTCATCTACGGATTGATTTTCATAATCTTCGGCGCAGCAATCACAGCGATGGCGCCGAGAGGCGAAGGTCAAGCGGCGGCTGGCGGCATCAGCACAGTCGTCATCGGGCTCGTGTTCATGATTGCATTTCCGATCATCTACGCGATTTTTGGATTTATCATCGGCTGCATCTGGGCGCTGGTCTACAACCTTGCTGCTGGTATTGTGGGCGGAATCAAGTTCGAATTGGAAAGCGTTAATCCAGGATACGCTGCCCCGCCACCTCCGCAGCAATGGTCAGGCCAACCGTATCCGGCCCAATGATTTTTGGAGTGCGGCGACTTGTCGCCGCTTTTAAACGCGCGGGGTGCGACAAGTCGCACCTTGCTAAAGCCGACAGGGCGGCGCACTCCAAAGAATTGAGTACAAATGAACAAGGACTTGGTTGTCGACATCGAGAGACTCCTTCCCGGAGGACTCGGTTTAGCACACGAGGCTGGGAAGACGGTTTTTGTTTCTCTTGCCGCTCCCGGCGACCGCTTGCGCGTTACTGTCGATCGTGAACAGGGAAACATTTTGTTCGCGTCAATCAGCGAGATACTCACTCCTTCACCCATACGTATTGAACCGCCGTGTCCCTACTTCGGTCGGTGCGGCGGTTGTGACTTTCAACAACTCACCTACGAAGCTCAACTCATCAGTAAGGCTGAAATCATTCGCGATTGTCTGCGTCGAATTGCGGGCCTCAAGACCTTGCCTGACATCAACGTTCAGCCTTCAAAGGAATGGCGTTATCGAAGTCGAGCGGTATGGCAATTAGATCGAAATGAAGAAACGATTGGCTATTACGAACGAGGATCGCGGAAGGTTTGTGATGTAGCCGATTGTGCTGTTCTTGCTCCCGAGTTGCAACAGACGCTTGAACGCGTACGACGAACTCCCTGGCACTCTATTCCTAATGATCTGAAACATCTTCAGGGAGTCACCGGAGACAATGGAGTCTCGGTGTCGCCTGAGTTTGCCGAATTTCGCACCACGGAACTTCAGCTGAAGCTTGGCGAGGATGTGTACACGTTTAATGCCGAAGCCTTCTTTCAAATCAATCAGGAGTTGCTTGGGCCATTACTTGATTTTGCGCTTAAAGACGCGCGTGGTGAGACAGCCGTCGATCTTTACTGCGGCGTTGGACTGTTTACGGTGCCGCTCGCACGCAGTTTCAAACAGGTGTTTGGCGTCGAGTCGAATCCGGTTGCGACACGGTTCGCGCGGAAAAACGCCAACCGGGCCGCGCTCGACCATGCGCGGATCATTACCGCAACGGTTAGTGAATGGATAACGGATGCGACGCTCGGTGACGGTCGATGCGACTTTGTTTTGTTGGACCCGCCGAGAGCTGGAGCAGAGTCAGCGGTGATCAAGGGAATCCTGAAGTTAGAACCGAGCCAGATATCGTATGTGTCGTGTGATCCGGCAACGCTCGCTCGTGATCTCAAGAAGCTGATCGCAGGGGGCTATGAAATACATTCAATAGCCGCCTTTGATCTGTTTCCACAGACCCATCACGTCGAGACGGTGGTGAGGTTGAGCCGTGCTGCGGTGAAGAGTGTACCCGTGTTTGATACTACTGGTGAAACGCAGAAAGTAGCGTAACGTTACGGCGTAGCTGGATACTCATTTAGCTCTATCGTGGATCTTCTTGGATCGAAATAGAAATGGTTTGGCGCACGAGCCTCGGGTACGTGTCCTGGGGGACTGTCTGAAGAACTCTTAAACCGAAGTGTGCCGGTTACTCGAACCGATTTTCCTTCCATCACCGAATACTTATCGTCGTTCCAGTCGAACAACTGGTCGGATCGGAGATAGAACTGGCAGTCGTCCATCACAATGAAGGGGCCAAGTTTGCCTGCCAATGAGAACGTACCGGTGACGGTTACGACGCGATCGACACGATCGCTGAATTTCTTTTCGCAAGCCGTTCGTTTGTCTTCCGGTGACGGAGAAGGTTCGGCAACTGGGGGAATGGAAGTGTTGTTTGCGCACGCGACAAGGAAAAGTGTCAACGTTGAGCACAGAACGGGAGCGAAGCGACCGATTTCAATGTGCGTTGTGTTCCTCATTGATTCCAATCGGTCGCTTCGCTCCCGTTCTGAGGTTGGGGTTCAGTCGAATTCTTTCTCCATCCGTAAAAGTGGCGTGCCATGTAGATCTTCGATCTGTTGGTCACTAAGAACAAAGCCCAATTGCTGATAAAGCTTGATCGCGCGCGAAAGGAATGGAGTCGTGCTTAAGAAAAGGTGCTTGTAGTTGTTGGCAGAAGCGAAATCCTCGATGTGTCTTAAAAGTTTGACTCCAATGTTTTGTCCTCGCGCCGACGGGATCACTGCCATACTACGGATATAAAGTCGTTCCCCGCTCGGTACGACTGCAACAGTTCCCACAATTTCGCTATCTTGCACCGCGACCCAAGTTGGGCCCTCGGTCATCCGCCTTCGTACCTCCTCGGTGTCAGGAGTCGTCGCGGCAAATCCTCCGGCAGTGTAGACGGCTTTGTATTCGATAAACGACTGCACAAGGACGGCAACAATTGAGGTCGCATCGTCAAAGGTAGCGGTGCGTAGGACTACTGGTGATTCGGTTTCCACCACTGGGACCTTCGCCTTCTACTGTTATTTACCTATAGCGATCGATCCATTCTTCAAAAACACACGCATTATCCAAATAGTCGAGCGATTTGGATTTAATTGAATGGAATCGACGACCCCGCGCACTGTCGCGAATTCGCCCAGATGGCTGGCATGATCGAATTTTTCCTGGAGATTCGCATAGACAAAACTGTGAATGTGCGTGCCTTTGTTGTTTAGCAACGTGACACTTACATCAAAATTGCCATTGGCAGGAAAACAGATCGCACCATTTCCGCGGCAATCAGTTACGATCTTGCCAAAAGGAAGTTGGACCTCTTTCCCAACCATGGGATTCAACACCGTTTGAAGTTGGTCATAAGTCATCTCACCAAGAGCAACCTGGCCTGCTGATGAGAAAAGAAGCATGTACCGCAGCACCGCGAGTGTGGGGTCAGACTCTTCCTTCTGCAGCTTTGCGAGATATTGCTTCGACAGGCCAGCTGCTT
>DATJKB010000377.1:0-4698 GCA_035491875.1 Pyrinomonadaceae bacterium
GATACAGCCGGAGCCTGTTGTGAATCCCGGCAAATTCCAATCACGCAAATGAGCCACGGCAGGTCGTTCACCAATCCCGCTGATGACAAACTTTCTATCGACTCTTGTCAGCAACGATTCCAGATACGGATCTTGAGTTGGATCTGCTCGCACTACCGCATACTTGATTCCGATACACACCTTGTCGTCGACCAGTCGGGCGATTGTGTCGAGTCCGCGTTGCTTGTCGGGCCCGAAGTTCGTCTCGTCCTTTATATATAGGAGCAATTTTGTTTCGGCAGTCGACGAGATTTCGCGGTAGCCTTGCTCAAGGCCAGGCGCGTCGCGCGGATCAGCGCACGGTAAAACCATGGAACAAGGAACGCTATATCTCTTTAAGGTCTCTGCCTGATCAATCGCACGACCGTAAGAGGGACCGACGCTTGGAATTGTCCAGAGGTCCTCTTCGATACCAACCAACCACTCCAGAAGCTCCTCAAATTCAAACATGCGAATGTGATAAAGAAACGCGTTTCCACCATAGATCAATCGCCTAACGCCGCCGCGCTTAATGTGTCGCACGATTGCTTCGTTCTGAGCAAAATCGATCGAACCCGACGCAGTTCTTGCGAGCGGTGGCACCGCAAACACGCCACGCAAGTTTTCTGAAGAAGAGGAGATTGAGTTCATGCGTCACACAAACGATTAAGGACCATAATACAGAACGGGAGCGAAGCGACCGATTTCAACAAACCGGGACGCCAACGCCAGGTGAAATCCGAACGCACCGACACATTCTTCAGTATGACGCTCACGTAATTGCCTTATGCGGCTCGCAGATTAAGACTCGTCCAGAACGCGCCGGCACATCCTTCAGTATGACGGTACGCACACTGGCGTCCATCGAAGCGTTGTTCCACAACTCTGTAATGCGACTAGGTCGTCGCAAATCGAATGAAATCGATTGCAGGTGGTCGCTCCAATTAAGTAGACACACGATCTGCTTTTGGCCTAATTCAATGTAGCCAACCTGAAATGAATCATCTTCAAATCGCGCCGCCACTCCCGTTGGCGGCTGAAGCCTCCGCAGCATCTCGAGCTTTGCAGAATCTATCTTAGTTAGGTCGTCGCCGGATAGAAGCATTCCGCCGGTCGCATAGATTGCCGTGGCGTGAAACTGAAATTCATTGACGGGAAGATCGCCGTGAAGAACCACGGCGTCAGGATCGTTCCACCACAAGCGCCCGTTTTGCCAGTTGCGACTTAAGTTTTGTCTGGCTGTCGTTTCAATTCGCTCCCACGTGCGCTTGATGTCGTTCGAACTGCGCGAGCCGTGAATCAAACCCAGCGAAGGCCAGATGGGATGATTGCAACCAAGCACGAAACCGTCGCGAGTTCCACGCAAGACCGCCTGCATACCGCGCCGGTAAGCTTCTACTCGGGTCGCACGCGGATCATGAAAGCGACCGCCATGAATCGCGCCCCAGAAATTCGCGTCAAGTTTGAAGTAAGTGCAACCCCACTCACGACGCATGACCCCGAAGAAGTTCTCAAAATGCTTTTGCACTTCCGGGTGGGTTCCATCCAGGACGTACCATGGACCACGACGCCAACCGCCGAACGTCACTACATCAGAGCGCAACGGTTTGCCTTGCACATCCTGCACAAACCAATCAGGGTGCTGCTGGAATACGTGAGACTTCTCTTCTGCAACAAAAGGCGCAACCCAGATCGCCGGCTCAAATCCCCGTTGACGTACTTGCTTCAACACGCCCTGAACGTTTCCGCCAAAAGCTGCGCCGGTTTCCAACCAGTCGCCCATCGCCGGTTGATAACCATCGTCGATCTGAATGTAACGTAGCCCAGGACTGTGCTTCGCAATGAAGTCGAGATTATCGAGTACTTGCTGCGCGGTGACGCGTGGTCCAAAGCAATACCACGAGCACCAACCTGTCGGAGGTTTCGGGAACCGGAGCGGTGGATGATTCGATACAAGCCGATTAGCAAGGGATGCGAGCAGCTGCTCGCGGACCTTGCCCGTGTGGAAACTAAAGTCTTCAAGTGCAATTGATTCGCCGGGTTTTATCTCGAGTCCTTCAGTATCGACTACCACTTGAAGCGACTCGCCAAGCAAGTAAAACTGGCCCATAAATCTACGGCAGGAAGTAAATGCCAACAAATGATTCAAGTCCGAAGACGGCGATAGCATCATCATGCCGTAGAATGCGCGCGCGCCCGAGGGTGCAAACATTCGATAGTGCTTCGCATCGGTGTAGTTGCCGAGATCCGCCGGTTGTCCGAGTGTGCCGCCAGTCTGCGATAACATCTGAAAGCCTTCGCCATAGAGTTGTGTTGACGGCGGGAGATTGGGACGGAGATCAAATAGGACGACCTCTTTGATCCTTACTGGCTGTCGACCACGATTTACCAGCTCAGATTTGCATATTGGACCAACCCACCGGCGAAGGAGTTTTATGCTATCGACATTTGTGCCTTCGACAACCGGAACGACGTCGCTTGAAGAGTTGATAAGTGACGAGCGACCAAATGAGGAGCTTGAAGAGTTTTGCGCTTTGAATATCTGAGGAACGACTGCGATTGCCGGAGCCGCTACTGCCAACTCCAGAATCTTTCGTCTTGAGATTTTCCGTGACCTCATTGATTCGCGTGCGCTTTCGAGCGTCTCGGTCCTAGCCCGCGGAGCGGGCGACCAGCGTAGAGCCTAGGGCGTCAGCCCTAGGTCCACGGTCGTTTCTGACTCTACGAGCCCGCGAAGCGGGCGACAGGGTTGGGCCAGTCACAATGTCTCAATCGTTTTACAAATCTAATTCGGCGTCAAAAATGAGCATCATGGCAAAAAACGTAATCATGTTCTTGAAATCGAACGGAACCGAACACGACTAACGGTACGTCTAATTCGCAACGCTGTCGCCCGCTGCGCGGGCTCGTCGATTTCGGAACGGACGCGACCTAGGGCTGACGCCCTAGGCTTTACGCTGGTCGCCCGCTCCGCGGGCTACGCTGATCGCCCGCTGCGCGGGTTCGTCGAACCTCAATTCGTCTCCAACACGATCACCGTCGCAATTGAATCAGGTGCCTGAGCTGAAACTGTTATCGATAAACCATCGTTTGTCTGGTTAATCTTCAGTCGCTGTTTCGTCGCCAGCAGATATGCTTTCTTAACATCTCGTCCAAAAGCCGGCACCGTGAGTTTCCCATCTGACGGCCAGTCGAATACATGCAAATACACACGACCAGGCTTGCTTGTCGCTCTTCCGAACGCGAGTTGTTTTGCGAACGGACTCGCGGTCGTAGCGTAAATCGCCTCACTATTCACTTTCATCCATCGCCCCATTTCGCTCAGCCGCTCAACGCTTGGCGACGGGATCAGTCCTTCCGCCGTTGGTCCAACATTCAGCAGATAGTTGCCGCCCTTCGAAGCGATGTCGATCAGATTGCGAACTAGAACCTGGCTCGACTTCCACTTTTCGTCATAGAACTTGAAACCCCAGGTGGTGTTGATCGTCATGCAGCTTTCCCAATCAACTCCCGGCAAGCCGTTCGCGGGGATCTGTTGTTCCGGTGTGCCGAAGTCTCCCGCATAAACCTGATCGGTTTTGCTCATTCCTTGCATACCCTGGCGACCGCGTCCGACTCGATTGTTGATGATGATGTTTGGCTTCAAACTGCGGACGAATTTGTATAGCTCCTTGCCGTCATTCTCGGTCCACCACTCCTGCCATTCGCCATCAAACCAAAGCACGGCCGGATCGTAGGAGGTAATCAGCTCACGAAGTTGCGCCTGCATGTATTTGAGGTATTCCTCTTTTCCACCAGGCTTCAGCTTCGTGGTGCGATTGCCTGCGGTTGGTTCTTTGCCGGGTGCGTCAACGAAGGCAGCCGGATAATGCCAATCGAGAATGGAATAATAGAAACAGAACTTAAGACCCTGCTTCTTCGCTTCTATCGCGAGCGCCTTTACTGGGTCTTTTTTGTAAGGCGTGGCATCGACGATGTCGTAGTTACTGACTTTGCTGTCGTACAGTGCAAAGCCATCGTGATGCTTCGACGTGATAACGATGTATTTCATACCCGCGTCTTTAGCGATGCGCACCCACTCGCTGGCGTCAAACTTCACCGGATTGAATTGGGTCGTGAACTTCTCATAATCAGCGCGCGGGATGTTGGCCCACTCCATGATCCACTCGCCGATTCGCTCTGAACGTTTGCCGTTGTACTCACCTGCGGGAACGGCGTAAAGGCCCCAATGAATGAACATTCCAAAACGCGCTTCTCGCCACCAACGCATTCGCTGGTCGTGTTGGGCTGTGGTTTCGGTCGCGATGTCGCCCTGTGGGGCCACCAACGGCTGGCTATGAAGAGTGTCGCTCTGAAGTGCCAGAAAGAAGAAGGTGATGGTAATAAATATTTTTCTACCGATCATTCTTTGCCTCTCCTCATAACCTCTTGACCCACCACCGGCTTTAGCCATCTGGTATTTCAACTTCCGCCTCAAACAATGATTTCTCATTCTCCCCAGGCTTCAGCCTGGGGTTAACGGCTTGAATGATCTCAGCGAACCGTTTTAACGGTTTCTCGAATCGGCCTATAAAACCGGCGTTCCAAGGAAAACCGTTGAAACGGTTCCCATCTCTCTTGACGCGCCGATCCCCCAAGCTAAAGCTTGGGGAGAATGAAAGGTTGATCTCAATTCACCCA
>DATJKB010000378.1:0-14566 GCA_035491875.1 Pyrinomonadaceae bacterium
CTTGACGAATGTGTCAGTTCGGGGATGCTTCAATGCGATGGCGACGCCGTTGCCTTTCGACATGAACTTGCGCGACTCGCAATCGAAGACTCGTTGCCACTGTCGCGTCGTCGGAGCTTGCACGCAGAGGCGTTGAAAGCCCTGCTTAAGCGAGAGTCAGAAGCGCTGCTGGCGCGGATTGTTCATCATGCAACGCACGCCAGTGACGAAGCAGCTGTGCTCAAGTATGCCCCTTTGGCCGCCAGGCAAGCCGCAGCACTCAACGCCCACCGCGAATCAGCATCGCATTACAACACAGCATTGCAACACGCAGCCGCACTCGCACCGGAAGAACGCGCCGCGCTCTTTGAAAGCCGTTCGTATGAGTGCTTCCTCTCCGATCAAGTTGAAGACGCGTTCTCAAGTCGGCGGAAAGCCTTCGAAATCTGGAAAGAACTCGGCCACAGACAAAAGCAGGGAGACAGTTTGCGGTTTATGTCGCGACTCGCATGGTTCCTCGGTCGAAAAGCCGAAGCGGAAGACTGCGCTGTCGAAGCTGTCAGGATTCTGGAGGATCTACCTCCGAGTCCTGAACTGGCGATGGCTTACAGCAATCGCTCGCAACTGCACATGCTTGCGGATGAAAGTCAGGACGCGATCGCTTGGGGATCCCGGGCAATTGAGTTGGCAGAAAAACTTGGGGCGACTGAGCCACTAGCTCATGCGCTGAACAATGTAGGAAGCGCACAGTTACTTGTTGGTAATGAAGAAGGGCGCTTCAAGCTGGAAGAGAGTTTGCGACTGGCGCTGGCAAACGGTCTCTACGAATACGCAGCTCGAGCCTACACCAATCTTGCCGACGCTGAGTTGAGACTTCGCAACTATCAGCGTGCGAGGCCGTATCTTGATGATTGCATCGCCTACACCACCGAAAGCGGCTTCGATGCGGCGAGGCTTTATATGATCGCGGAGCGCGCTCGCGCTTCTTTCGAGCAGGGCGATTGGGAAAGTGCGGCGGAAGAAGCTGGCTATGTATTAAGCCAATATCGAGTATCACCCATCTCAAGGATCCCGGCGCTCGCCGTGTTGGGCCATCTTCGAGTTCGACGTGGGGATCCTGACGCCGAGCGTTTATTGACCGAGGCACAGGAGTTGGCCACTCAAACCGGTGAACTTCAACGCATTGGGCCTGTCGCTTCGGCTCGCGCAGAGCTTGAATGGCTTAATGGCCACCTTGAACAGGTGCGGCACGAAGTAAGTAATGTTCTGGAGATGGCAAGAAGTCGCAATGACGGGTGGCTTGAAGGAGAGTTTGCGTTTTGGATTTGGCGCGCCGGTGGCCCTCCACAAACGGATGAACGAATTGCAGCACCTTATGCGCTCCACATGTCTGGCGATTGGCGCGCTGCGGCAAACGCCTGGAAAGAAATCGGCTGCCCATATGAAGAGGCAGTTGCGCTCGCTGATGGCGATGAGATCGCGAAACGGGAAGCGCTTGAGATTTTTGAACGACTGGGAGCCGGGCCCGCGGTTGAAAAGCTGCGGCACACACTGCGCGCAACTGGCGTCAGAGGTATTCCACGTGGACCGCGACCCAGCACCAAAGAAAATCCCTCGGGTCTTACTAACCGGCAACTCGAAGTCCTCACGTTAATGGCGGATGGATTAGGCAATGCGGAAATCGGCAACCGGCTCTTCATCTCCGCCAAGACGGTCGATCATCACGTGTCTGCGATTCTTAGTAAGCTTGAGGTGCGAACGCGTGGAGAAGCAGTCGCGGTTGCTTTGCAAGCGGGTCTAATAAATCAAAAGCAGACTGCTAATTAGGTCCAAAACTTTAACCTACCGTCTCCCAAACCAAAATAGGGAGAGAGCCGTTCCAAAATAGGGAATACCTCCGATTCGCAGTCGCACCACAATCTCTATATTCCTCCTCGACTTGCTGACCGTAGCAATTCACAGATGGAGGAATCATGAGAACAATACACACCTCTGGTCGTAACCCCGCAGCAATCAGGCAAACCGGATTAGTCTGTGCCTTGTTGATAACTCTGGCATTGCTTGTACCTCTCCGAAATGCATTCACCGCTTCTGCCACAAGCGCGCCAGCCGAATCCACGATTGTTTTGGACACCGCTGGCGCGCCCTTCCTGCAAGGCATCAGCCAGGCTGTTAACAATGGACCCGGCAATCAAAACTGGGCGCATGTCGACTGCGACGTTGCGTCGTACTCCAATGACGATTTCGAGGGCTTCTCAACAATTCATTATCAGAACTTGTCGACTGCCGCCGACCACATCGTTCCCGGAAACCAAGTCGATATCTTGTCTGACGTCTCTGGTTCTCGTATCGCATTCACGGAAGCTAGTCTCTCAGGAGATACGGTCAGAGTCTTCGACACCAGTTCCCAAACCATCACAGTCGTTCCAGGCTTCGGGTTTAGTAATCCATCAATTGGAGGCAATCTGGTTGCTTTTGAAGATCGCAACTCTTGGGATCAGGGTCAAATTACAACTTACGATTTGAGCACTGGGGTAGTCACGCGGCTAACTAACGACTCCCTAAGCAACGGCGGCGCCGATGTAAGTCCGAACGGTAAGGCTGTCGTATGGCAGCAGTGCCAAACCCCTTTCCTTGATTGTGATATCTATGCGGCAATACAAACATCACCTGGTGTTTTTACCACTCGAGCGCTTACCACAGGCGGCGGCAACGATCTTTTCCCATCCACAAACGGAGAGATCGCCGTTTACGAATCAAACCGGACTGGCGAGAACGATATCTACTATCAGCCGCTCGCCAGTGGCACGGAAGTTCACCTCGCGATTCCAGGCGACCAACGTCTCCCGACCATCTCAGGTGACCTCATATCCTTTGAGTCTGGGGATTCTCAAAGAGGTGGATACGAAATCTTTGTCTATGACATTCGTAGCGGAAAACTCTTTCAAGTTACAAACACCCTTGGATTCGACGAGCAGCTAAACGAAATCAGCGTATGCGGCGACGTCGGCCGCATCGTCTATGGGATTCCAGGTGACGGGTTCGATGCCTACGCTTTTACGTTTCAGGTACCCAGCGTAAATGAGAATCAGATTGATGATCTGATCTCACAGGTCCGTAGCTTCAACCTCCAGCCGGGAATAGCGAATAGCCTCATCAGGAAACTACAGAATGCGCTCGACGCGATCGACGCAGGTGACACTGCGACAGCTTGTAGTTCACTCAACGCCTTTATCAACGAATGCCAGGCCCAGTCGGGCAAAAAGTTGACCGCCCAACAGGCTGCTCAGCTGATTACAGCCGCAAGCCAAATCAAAACCGGACTCGGTTGCCAATAATCCAAACACAAAAGTGAAAGTTATGAATACACCACACACTGTCTTCAATATCGCAAAGCTTCGAGCATTCACGGTCTTCGTAATCGCATTAGCGCTATGTGAGATCAACCTGAGCCCTTACGCGGCCGCAGCGAGACGGACCGAACCATCAACTACAACTACGGTACAAAACCTGACTCCGATTCCGTTGACTGGAACGTTCCAACAGATCACCAATGCTTACGGCGATGAATACATTCCGCGAATCGATGGCGATGTCGCGACGTACCTGCATGATGATTACTTGGGCTACCTGCACCTCCACCTATTCAATTTCGCCACAAACACAGATCAAGAAATTCCGAGTAATGGAACGCCGAATTTTCCCAGCATCTCTGGCAATAACATCGCTTTCAGCGAGGCAACGGTCGACGGTCCCTACGCTGTTGTCGTCGACAGAGCTTCACAGACTCGAACTATCGTTCCTGGTCTTGGTAATTGGTGGACCTCTCTTGGCGGAAACGTGTTGGCATTCGAGAACCACCCGATCCCGTTAGATCATAGTTGGTGGACTGAAGAGAGCGAGATTGCTCTCTATGATCTTACTACCCGAACCGTCACATCGCTGACTAATGACAATCTATTCGATCAAAGTCCTGACGTAAGCCCGACTGGAGACGCCATTGTTTGGCGAAAGTGCCAGACCGTCGACTCAGGCTGCGACATCTATTCCGCGGTCCAGACAGCCCCGGGGGTCTTCAACACAACCGCACTGACAACCACATCTGACGTAGTGTATTGGCCTTCAACGAACGGTGAGATTGCTGTCTACACGGCAAAGCGAAACGGCGAGACCGATGTGTATTTTCAGCCCGTCGGTGGCGGCGTTGAGACCCGCCTCTCAATCCCTGGCGATCAATATGGCCCTCGCACTTCCGGCACACTGATCTGTTTCCAGTCGCTGGTGCAACATGGGAATTACCCATCGTATGACATTTTTGTCTATGACCTGGCTACAGCGAATCTCTATCAAGCCACCGACACACTACTTAGTGAATATCTGAGCGACATTGACGTTCGCAATGGAGTGGCGCGCATCGTTTACTCAACAGCTGGTCCCCAGGATTTCAATCTGTCTGCCTTCACGTTCCAAGTCCCAAGTTCAACCACGGATCAGATAGAAGGTCTTATTGCGCTCGTCGAGAGTTTCGGTCTGCCCAGGGGACCCGAGAACAGTTTGATAACGAAATTGGAGGCTGCGCTCTCGGCGTTAGCTGCTGGCGACACCGCTACCGCATGTAGCTCTGTGACGTCCTTCATCAATGAGACGCGAGCTCAGTCAGGCAAGAAGTTAACAGCTGAGCAAGCTAATCAACTCATTGACGTGGCAAACCAGATCAAAACAGATCTCGGATGTGAGTAAGAAACTTGGAGTAGATTGAAATGAAAAATAATACAACCAAATCGCTCGCGATCGTTCTCAGCTTAACGATGTTCGCTGTCCCAGTTCTTGCACAGAATAGCAAGGCGCCAGTTAAGACAGATACGAAGATCAATTATCACAATGGACCAGTAATGTTGGGCGCTTCAAACATCTACATGATCTGGTACGGCAACTGGGCTGGGAGCATTGTGCCTAACATCTTGAACGACTTCGTTCTGAATATTGGTTCCAGCTCTTACTTCAATATCAATACGCTTTATCCCGATGCATCAGGTAACGCTCCGAACGGCGATCTGATCTACTCAGGGACCGTTTTTGATTCTTACTCGCACGGCGCTGAGTTGACTCCGTCGGATATGCAGGCGGTCGTGCGTGACTTGTTTCTCAACTGTGTTCTGTTGCCTGACGCTAATGGAATCTACCTGATCCTCGCTGCAAAAGACGTTAGCGACGTTTATCCAGACGGCACGACTTTCTGTACAAAACCATTTCCACATCACGGCAGTTTTGGCTTCAACGGAACAAGCGTGAAGTACGGATTCATCGGGAATGCCGATCGATGCGGCCACCAAGGCGTAGCGCCATGGTTCTTTTGCTCCGAATGGCACTGAGTTACGGACGCCGAATGACAACTTCGGTGCCGATGTGATGGCTTCGAGCATCGCTCATCTTTTGAGTGTCACTGTAACTAATCCCACCGGCGGAGGTTGGTACGACCGATATGGCTTTGAGAATGCGGCCAAGTGCTACGGCATTTTTGGGTCGACATATCAGTCAGATAACGGCGGACCTGCCAATGTCCGGATTGGCCAGCGCATCTTCCTGCTCCAACAGAACTGGGTCAACGCACGCAAAGGCTATTGCTCAATGTCAGCACCAACACCGTGAGTGTGTCCGCGGTGTTGGACTCACTTCAGTTTGTCGTCAAGGTTCGGTAGCGCCAACACGAAAGGAAGGAGAAACGTGGGGGCTTTTCCTTTCACTGAACCTTCCGAACCTTGACGACAGACTGAAGGGGGTTCTTGCAAGACATCGATTGCCACTAGGATCAATATTTTGCGGTTCAGCTCGTCGTCAACCGTTCGCGGTTTCATGACTCAAAGTTCGATTAATTTAAAAACTCGAGCTGGAAGGTTCTTAGTAAAAACTACAGGGATTCCAACCCAAATAGCTTATGACTCTCGCGGCACGATTAGTTCAGTGAACGTTCATCACATAAATCTCATAATCGCCGTCGCGGTTGCTCTGAAACGCAAGCTTTGAACCATCGGGTGAGAATGCTGGGCGGGTATCGATCCTGGGCCCGGCCGTGAGACGTCTGAAGTTTGTTCCATCTACATCGATCTGAAAAATATTGGACCTGAGTCCCATGTCATCAACGTTAAAGGCTATCGATTTACTATCGGGCAACCAACACGGTCCAAAAGTCGAGCTTGAACTCCTCGTAAGCATCTTTACGTTAGAGCTATTAGCATCGACGACGAATATTTGAAACTGGTAGTGCCCGGTGATTTGCTCAACACTTGTGGCGACGAACGAAATTCTTCTTCCATCGGGTGACCACGTCGCTTGACCTGCTTCCATCGTTAACAATCTTGTTGTATTGCGACCGGAAACATCCGTAACGTAGATCCCCGTCTGTCCACCCCGATTGCTTGTGAAGATTATTCGTCCGTCACGCGACCATTTTGGAAACGCATCGCTGCCTGAGTCATTGGTCAGACGCGTTTGGTTACTCCCGTCAGCGTTTATCAAATAGATTTCCTTATTTCCGTCCCTCGAGCTTGTAAATGCAATTCGCTTACCATCGGGCGACCATGATGGCTCAGTGTCGTCTTCGGTTGAGTTTGTTAGCTGTGTCAGTGAACTTCCATCAGCGTTCATTACGTAAATGTGTTGCTTACCTGCGCGATTGCTCGAAAACGCAATCTTGCTTCCGTCGGGAGACCAGTCGGGCGTGATATCGTCGGCGGGATCGTCCGTGAGCTGGGCCAACTCGCCATCGACGCTCATCACATATATCTCCCAATTGCCGTCACGGTCAGTGCGGAAGACGAGTTTTGAGCCATCGGGGGACCATGACGGAGCTGTGTTTGAGGAGTTGTAGGTGACTTGCTTCACATTAGTCCCATCTGCATCCATGACACAGATTTGATCTTTACCGTCAATGTTCCTTACAAATGCGATCTTTTGTCCATCGAGTGACCAGGCTGGCGCGCCATCCGCTTTGTCGTCCGAATTCAGTTTCTTCTGGTCGGTACCATCGGCGTTCATTGCAAAAACATTGAACTTGCCGGTTCGTCCAGTGACGAACAGTATCTTCTTTCCATCAGGCGACCACTTTGGTTCCGCATCGTACTCGCGGTCATCCACTATTCTGCGGACATTGGACCCATCTACATTCATTACGTAGATGTCCAGGTTATAGGAGTTGCTGTTGTCGCGATTGCTCGCGAATCCAAGCATGCTTCCATCAGGCGACCACGTTGTTACGCTGTCGGTCGCACTGTTCCTTGTCAGGCGAGTTTGGTTATTTCCATCGGCGTCCATTAAATAGATCTCCAGATTGCCGTCTCGTTCACTATCAAAGGCGATTTTGCGGCCATCAGGCGACCATTTTGGGTTGTCTTCATCAACGAGATTGTTAGTGAGTCGCTTCACGTTCGATCCGTCGGAGTCCATCACGTAGATTTCTTTCTTGCCATCGCGATTACTCAAAAAAACTATCTTGCTTCCATCCGCCGACCATGCAGGCGCGCCCTCCATCGCATTGTTGTGCGTCAACCTGACAAGGGTGCTCTTCGCACGTGACGGTGGCGGCGGAGACACACGCGTGCGGCTCATATAAATAAAGACTCCGACTGCCGCAATGAGCAACCCAACGCCCACCACTGCAGCAGCCTGTAATGTTTTCCTCTTTCGTGGCTCTGCAATGCGAGCTGGCGCAACAGGGTCCAGTTCAACTACGCGCGACATAAATCCGGAATCAGTTGTCAGATCCATTCCCTCAGACTCATCACTGACCATTCGCGCATAAGTGTGTTTCTCAATAACAGTAGTATCACCCTCGGCGGCAATGAGATCGATTTGTCTCCCATCAGCCACAGAGACTTTCACCGGGGCGATAAAGCGATAACCACGTTTTGGGATGGTCTCGATGTAACGCGGCTCAGAAAGATCGTCACCCAGCGCCTTCCTCAACTCGTGAATGTTGCGCGACAGACTTCCCTCCTCCACGAACGTGTCGGGCCATACCTCTTTTAGCAGTTGGTCCTTTTCAACAACCTGCAACGAGTGAGTTACGAGGATGAGCAAAGTTTCCAACGCCTTCGGGGACACCCGGACGGTAGCTCCATCTTTGAGCAATATGCGATTGCGTGCGTCAAGCACGAACTGCCCGAACTCATGTAAGTGGTTGATTGGTGGGATCACAACGAGCTTTCAGCGGTCTGTAAGACCTGCGTAAGAGTTTCTCGGCGCAAGTTTAAGAAAACCCGAAAGACTTCTGCGAGCGTCCCGCACTATCTTCCGCCGCGCTGACGAGGCTGACGGGACGTTCCGAAAGTGAGCAACGTGGAATCCCGCCAATTATATGAAAGGCCGTATCGATAGCAATCAATTCGAGGTGAAAAGGCTGGCGGAGGCAAGAAGTGACTAAAAATCGCAAAACCGAGAAAGCCGTCGAGATTCATGAATTTTATGTCGTGAGAACAACGACCGGTTCGTTGCCGGTTCTCTGCGATGAATGCGCTGCGGGCGATGCATTCATGGTCGCACCGGAACAAGCAGCATTAGTCACTCACATTCCACTGCGAATGATCTATCGCTCGATCGAAACGGCACTGGTTCATTTCCGCGAGACAGCCAACGGGTCAGTCATCGTGTGTCTCAAGTCACTGACCACCACACGCAATCAAATTGATGAATGAAAGCATTTGAAAGGAAACCCTCATGAAAAGCATAAACACCATCTTTCGAAGTCGGCAACAAATTACGGGACTGATCACCTTATTGATCGCCATTTCGTTAGTCGGGCTCAATCCAACTCAACGCGCGGTTGTTGCTAGAAGCGAAGCAACTGAGAATGTTGTCACGCCGACAACCGCACTGCCGCTAACCGGTATCCTCCAAACACTCAACAACGGCCCCGGTGATCAACTGGACTCGCACATTGACTGCGACCTGGCGGCGTACCTTGATGATGACTTCACTCAAGGCATCCAGGGAATGCGATATTTCGATTTCGCAACGAACACGGATCACGCGGTTCCTACAAACGGAGCGGCCTCTCATCATCCGGATGTTTCGGGCGATCGGATCGCATTCGTCGAGCACAGCCTGTCTGGTCCACACGTCATTCTCTTCGACACTGTTCTGCAAACGCGCACTGTTGTTCCGGGCTTTGGACATCTGAGACCGGCTCTTGGAGGTAACTTGCTCGCCTTCGAGCAGCGCCCACCTTCCTCGAATTGGTTGCTCACGGAGGGAGAGATCGGAATCTACGACCTTAGTATCGGAACCACAAGTTCACTTACTGACGACACCCAGTTCGACATGCAGCCGGCGTTGAGCCCGACTGGAAACGTCGTCGCTTGGACCAAATGCGAGACTAATCAGTCAGGCTGCGACATCTACACTGCGATACAAACCGCACCTGGAATCTTTGATATCCACGCACTCACCGGCACATCAGGTGAAGAAGGTTCTCCGCGTACGAATGGACAGCTCGTTGTTTATGTCTCCACTCGCAATGGTGAGACCGATATTTATTACCAACCAATCGCCGGAGGTGTCGAGACACGTATATCGATTCCCGGTGCACAGCGTATTCCAAGTATTTCAGGAAACCTCATTTCGTTCTCATCTGAAACTCCAGGCTCGTACTACGATGTGTTCGTCTTCGACATCAACACCGCGAAGCTCTACCAGGTCACTAATACACCCCAACTCAACGAGGGACTGAGCAACGTCAGCGTGTGCAACGGACTCGCCCGCATTGTATATGGCGCTCCGGCCGCAGATTACGACCTTTTTGCCTTCACGTTCACCATCCCAAATTCAGACGAGGATCAGATCAATGATCTGATTGAGCTGGTCGAAAGTTTCGGTCTGCCTCGCGGACCAGAGAACAGCCTTACAACCAAATTACAGGCTGCGCTCGCCGCACTCGAGGCTGCAGACACTGCGACGGCCTGCAGTTGTCTCACCGCATTTATCAACGAATGTCAGGCGCAGTCAGGGAAGAAGTTAACTACTGCGCAAGCCACTCAACTGATTAATTCTGCAAACCAGATCAAGACAGACCTGGGTTGTCAATAACCAAGATTCTCGGAATTCCCGGCTGTTGATCGGGAGCCGAAATATCTAAGGAGCAATCATGAGTACACCACACACTGTTTTTCAAAATCGCCGCGCATTGAAGTTATTTCGGTCGCTGATCCTTTTGCTGATCGCCGTTGCACTGGTCAGCGGCGTCTATCCAAAACAACTGATCGTCACAGCAACTACAACCACTGAATCGGTTGTTGTTTTAGACCCGACAACCGCTCCGATGCTGGCTGGAACGCATCAGGTATTGAACAACAGCCCCACGTCGCAAATGGAAGGGCATATCGACGGCAAGGTGGTGGCATATTCCGATCACGATCCCTACGCTCCTCCCTTAACACCACAAACCCAAATCCGTTACTACGATTTCACCACGAACACGGATCACTTGGTGCCAGGAGACGAGCTTCCCATGCACCCTGACATCAGTCGTGGGCGAATCGTCTTCCAGGACTTTAACGCTACAGGCGATCCGATCATCGTCTTGGATACCGCTTCGCAGACACGGACCATCGTTCCGGGCTCCGGCTCACGGCCTGCAATCGGCGGAAACACTGTTGCTATCTGGGGCAGCACTGAGCCAGACGGTTCTTTCAATCCCAAGATCAGAGCCTATGACCTCAGCAGCGGGACTTCTACCCAGCTCACTGGTGAGAACCTAACTAATGTTTTTTCCGCCGTGTCGTCCGACGGCAACGTCATCGTTTGGCAGAAGTGTCATGACAATGCGCTGAACTGCGATATCTATTCTTCTGTGCAAACCTCACCAGGTGTCTTCATGACGACACAACTCACCGGCGCAGATCGTGATGACCGCGGACCCGACATCGACGGCGAGACCGTAGCTTATACCTGCACCAAGCCTGGCGAGCCACCCGACATTTGTTTTCAATCGCTTGCAGGCGGCGTCGAGACCCGTCTGTCAATGCCCGGATACCAACAGAATGCGCGCGTCTCACGCAACTTCATTACTTTTTCGTCGCTGTTTCCATTACCGGACGCTCCTTTTAATTGGGACATCTTTCTCTACGAGATCAGCACGGGAAGTCTCTACAGAATCACTAACACTGGCGATAACGATGGGTTTCCCGACATCAGTATTAGCGGCGGCTTTGGACGCATTGTCTATAGCACGTACGTTGGCGGAAATTGGGACCTCCATGCCTTCACTTTCCCGGCGCCAGGTTCAGTACGCGAGGAGATAGAGGATGTAACCGAGCTCGTCGAAAGTTTCGATCTGCCTCACGGAACAGAGAACAGCCTCATAACCAAACTACAGGATGCCCTCGTGGCGACGAATGTCTCTGACACTGCGACCGCCTGCAGTTGTTTCAGCGCTTTTATCAATGAATGTCAGGCGCAGTCAGGCAAGAAGCTGACAACTGATCAAGCCACTCAACTTATTAATTCGGCAAACCAGATCAAAACAGAGCTGGGGTGCCAGTAAAAAAACCCTCCAACATATGAAAGGACGATGTGAAATGAAAAGAATAATCAACTTGCGATCATTAAGGGCAATAGCTCTCGCTATCAGCCTGATCCTATTTCCCATATCGGCAATGGCCCAACGCGGCAGCCCAAGCGTAAAGACTGATACGAAGATCCTCTACCACGATGGACCAGTGATGACGGGCAATACAGACGTCTATGTAATTTTGTATGGCCACTGGCCCGCCAGGACCATAGGCGGCACGCAGGATATCGTAGAAGACTTTCTTTCCCGTCTTGGATCTTCACCGTACTTTAGGATCAACACAGGCTATACCGATTCCTGGGGCGTCGCACCAAGCGGAGTCGTTATCTACGCTGGTACAGTTAACGACGCGTATTCGCATGGTCCGTCCTTAACACCCGCTGATATCGGCGACGTAGTTCGTCAAACGGTAGAGGGGAATTTGCTGCCTCTCGATACCACCGGCATCTACTTAGTTCTCGCGAGCCCCGATACAACTGACATACAGCCCAACGGTTCCACGTATTGCACACCAGGTACGTTTCCGCATCACGGCACTGTTCCAGTTTTTCAAGGAGTCCCGTTGAAGTACGGCTTCATTGGTCATCCTTCAAGATGTCCAACGTCAGTTGGGTCTCAGTTCGATGGCGGCGCTCTCCCCACACCAAACGACAATTTCGCGGCTGATGTGATGGTCTCGACGATTGCTCATGTACTCAACGCGTTAGTAACGAACCCAGCCGGAACTGGATGGTTCGACAGATACGGTTTTGAGAACGCAGCCAAGTGCTACAACACTTTCGGAGAGACCTACACGACGTCTAACGGCGCGCGCGCCAACATGCGGCTTGGAGCGCGTCACTACTTGATTCAGCAGAATTGGGTAAACGCACGCAGAGGTTATTGCGCGCTTGCGGCACCGGAACCCTGAGGCTCGTTTTCAAAATTCAACATCGAGACCTTCACATAAAAGAGAGAGGTGCGCGAGCCCCGCAACCTGGCGACAAAACTAAAGGAAGCTCTGAATAAGTCACCATGAGCGCTAACCGAGACACCACGCCGCTGAAGCGGGTGGTGTCTTTCCGATCCTTGGGAAGCTCGGACTCTGCAACCAAATCGTGTATCAACGTAAAACTTTTGAAATAGACAAACGATAACTTTCCCTTCCTCCCACGCTCGGACGCAAATCCCGACCATTACCAATCTGCACCGGAACTGTTGAAGTTACCAGTAACTTTCTTTCAGCGGAGGCGTTATGAATCTAAGAGAGACTCGGGCGAGACATATTGTTTTCTATCTAACTCTGCTGGTTTTCACATCCAGTCTGTTGCCAAACAACGCGCGCATCGCCTTCGCAGCCACAGTTCCGGCTGGGTTTACCGACGCCGTCGTCGCCACTGGCTTAACTAACCCGACGGCTATGGCGCTTGCTCCGGATGGCAGAATCTTTGTTTGCGAGCAGGGCGGGACTCTGCGCGTTATCAAGAACGGTGCTCTTCTTGCAACTCCGTTCCTGACGGTGACGGTGGATGCTTCAGGTGAGCGTGGTCTTTTGGGCGTCGCCTTCGATCCAAACTTCGTCTCCAATCAATTAGTTTACATTTACTACACGGCTACCACTCCAACCATTCATAACCGCATTAGTCACTTCACCGCGGCTGGCGACGTCGCTATGCCGGGCAGCGAAGTAACTGTAATGGATCTAAACAACCTGAGTACCGCCACAAACCACAACGGCGGCGCCCTTCACTTTGGACCAGATGGCAATCTTTATGTGGCCATCGGTGATAATGCAAATGGGGCGAACGCTCAGTCGTTAGAAACTCGATTAGGAAAGATGCTGCGCATGACACCCAGCGGAGGTGTTCCTCCAGGCAATCCGTTCATTAATCAGACCAGTGGACCAGACCAGACAATCTGGGCCTTAGGTCTCCGCAATCCTTTCACGTTTTCATTCCAGAACGGAACCGGTCGCATGTTTATCAACGACGTCGGACAGAATACGTGGGAAGAGATAAACGATGGCATCGCAGGATCGAACTACGGTTGGCCCACGTGCGAGGGATTCTGTAATCCACCGAATGCGAACTTCCGCGATCCGATCTTTGCCTATGCAAATGATGCTTCAACCTGCGCGATAACCGGCGGCGCATTCTACAACCCACAGATCGTGCAGTTCCCGGCTCAGTATGTCGGCAACTACTTCTTTGCAGATTTCTGTGGCGGCTGGATAAGGCGACTTAATTCTTCGAATGCAGTTTTCGACTTCGCCACTGGCATTTCATTCCCCGTCGACTTGCAAGTTTCAGCGGACGGTTTCCTTTATTACCTTGCTCGTGGCAGCGGGTCAGTAAATAGGATCGGGTTTACGACTGCTGGAGATAACGTCCCTCCAACCGTATCGATCGCTAGCCCCGCGAATGGTTCCAATGTCCCGCGAAAGGCGACTGTTGCAATTAACGCGTCGGCGAACGATAACGTCGGAGTAACACGAGTTGAATTTTTGGTGAATGGCGCGTTGAAGTGTACTGACACGAGTACGCCGTATAGCTGCAATTGGCGAGTTCCGGCTGCTCCAAACAAGAGTTACCAGATTCAGGCGAGGGCATTCGATGCGGCGGGCAACTCGGGGACAGCCTCGGTCCAGGTCAACTCTCAATGAACTTGAAATGGTTGTAGTGTCCTGATTCGGGTTTTCTCTTGCGCGGTCTCCGTGTCTCTGTGCCTCCGTGGTCATGAAATCGGCGCAAGACCACCACAGAGCACCCCTGTTTGTCTGGCGGCAAGCAGATAACGAAATGAAACTTGCAGTATGGCGGTGATTCTCTGCGTAAACTCCGCGTCCACTGCGCCTCTGCGGTTTTCCTTTACATGCTGAGCGATCAACAAAGCCGAGATTGGAAAACTTAACTTCACTGGCTTGTTGAGTACTGGGAAGGACCAACGAAACCGCAGAGCATCCCTGCTTGTGTGGTGACAAGCAGATAACGAAATGAAAAGCGGTGATTCTCTGCGTAAACTCCACACCGCCATACTGCAAGTTTC
>DATJKB010000379.1:0-6183 GCA_035491875.1 Pyrinomonadaceae bacterium
GCGTAGTCAACGAGTATCCGTCTCATCAATTCCGACGCGATGGCCATGAAATGCGCGCGGTTCTGCCATCTCACATGTTTCTGATCAACGAGCCGTAAATACGCCTCATTAATTAAGGCCGTCGTTTGTAACGTGTGGCCCTTCCGCTCGCCGCGCATGTAGTTGCGGGCGATGCGCCGCAGCTCCGAATGCACCAGCGGGACGAGGTCGTCCAGTGCGGCACGGTCACCTTCGCTCCAGGCAACCAGCAACTGAGTGATGCTCTTTTGCGTTGCTGCTGTCATTCAACTTTCCCCGGCGCTTTCTCGCCCATTCTTGTACCAAAAATTTGTCGGAGGTGGATGGGGCGATTCGTCATGGCTTCTCGCGTAAACAAGTGAAGGCGCCAAACGGGTAGAAATTGCTGCTGATAACGCAGCGAAGAGACGAGATTCTAGACCGGCAGCATCCGTAAGCGCAAAAAATTTGCTCGCACGCGCAGGAAACGGGGAAGTCACCCTACTGCAAACGCGAGGAGGAAACACTCATGAAGCGAATCACAATAATGTTGTTTGGAGCTGTGGTAGTTCTTCTGATCATAAACGGATCGACCGTCGTGCATGCACAAGGCGTTGATCCAATTCAGATCGAAAAAGAGATAAACATTTTGGCCAGCGAACTTCAATTAGGTAAGCCAGTTTCGACATTACAGCGGACGGATGCGCCGCGAAGGATAATATCTCCGGCAGCTGAAATTTGGATGCGGGAATTTGAGCGAGGTCGACTCTACTGGTCGGTGCTGGGAGTAGTCGCAGTCAAGGGTGACATACTTAAGACCTGGCTCAAGCGCGGTGGCGAACGCGGCGAGTTCGGACTCCCGCTCTCAAACGAAGTGGCCTGCAGTGCGCCGGAAGGCCGGGCTCAATTATTTGAATCAGCCACCCTCTACTGGCACGCCTCGAACCGCGAAGTAACTATTCATCCTCTTCCAAACCCCTTAGCGCCCAACGAGTGGTTTAGATCATGTAGATCGGCTCCAGCGAAACCTGAACCCGATCGCATCGGACGTTTTCGAGTCGTCCTAACAGGCTTTTCTGTCGAGCGTCAGACCGACGACAACGTCGTCGACTCGGATGGCAAGGGCGATGAGATTTTTATTGTCGCTGAAGTCGCGCAATACGCCAATACCGAGGGACGTCCGCAACCTCCGCAACCTCCCCAAAATCCTCTTTTCGCCTTCAACCCTCTTTTGACGCTTCGCCGCACCCTTACGAGCATCGTGATGGGCGACGCCAATAATCAGGAAGTGCCTCGCATCCGAGCCGGTACTGCCGGCAACAACGGAGGTCTACGCACCGGCGATCAATTCCCAACAAAGGAGCCCTGGAAGCAGGTTGGCGCGCTCTCCACAAATCGGCTGCCGATGCAGGTTTGGGAAGGTGAATTAAGTGGTCAAGGGATGGTGATTATCGTCCCAACCATCTGGGAGTGGGATGACGGCAATGTCCGCGCACGCGAGCAATTTAACCAGGACATGAATGTTTACTTTAACGCTGGGCCTGAATATCCCCAACGCCATCGTCTGTCCGTGCGCGAAGTGCGCGCCAGCGACGTCTTTGGTGCCGGGGACAGGCCTATTGGCGTACTGGATGAGCCGCCGACAATCAGACTCTACTACAACACGGCGGTCGGCGCAGTGCAGCAGTCCGATCGACATGGTCCAGGTGAGTTCGAAATTGTCTACGCCGGCAACGCTGAGAAGTACCGACTCTATTACAAGGTCGAGCGGCTGCCGTAGGCGAATGCGACCTTGAACATCGCAATGGGCCAGAGGAAATAACCGACTCAATGAAAGGAACGGTCATCATGAAACGCAAAATATTTTTGGGAAGCTTGTTGATCTTAACAGCGACGTTCTTATGGATAGCCAGCAGCTCGTTTGCGCAATCCAACATGTCGCGCGCGCCAAAATCCGAGGCCATCGTTACGTCGGTCTTCCTGGAAGCAAACAACCCGCGTCCCGACGGCCAGTGTCCCATCACTGTCAACTTCAGCGGCTATATCAAGACTGCTGGGCCCGGCTCAGTGATGTACACATTTACGCGAAGCGATGGCGCGATTGCACCGGTCTACACGTTGGATTTCAAAGAAGCGGGCATGCAATCGGTCAGGACCACCTGGACACTAGGTGACGCGAGTGTCTTGCCCTCTTATGAAGGCTGGCAGGCAATCAAGATTCTCTCGCCAAACCAGTTGGAGTCGCGTCACGACACCGCCAGCTTCTCGATCAAATGTGGCGCCGCGAGGCCAAACCCAACTGGGAACGGCACGATTCCCACCACGACTCCGTCATCACGCGATCAACGTGGCACCTTCCGCGTCACGCTGCTTGGGTTTGTAGTTAATCACGAGACGCGTGACACGCTGCTTGAAACCGACGGCAAGCGCGACGAAGTTTTTCAGGCGCCGGTGGTTCTCTTCTTCGATCGCGACCGCGGTTTGGAAACCCGCTCGTTCAGCGCGTTTGGCCCGGTATACGGCGACACCAATAACCATTCGACAGTTATTCAGGCCGGTTCTGCCAGTGACCGCGGTGGGCTGCGCACCGGTGATCCTTTTCCTGTAGATAGACCATGGGAAGGACGCACACCGCCGGGACCAGGACTCGGTTTTCCATCTGTTCTTTTCGAAGGTGAACTGCGGCCCGTTCACAACGCCGCGGTCATCATCCCCTCACTTTGGGAGTACGACGGAAGCGCAGAGCTATTCACTCCTTACATGAATTCGATTGAGCGTGTGTTCCCGACGATCAGGACCAACGTCGGTCATGTGCTGGCCGTTGACGATCGTTACGAATTTCGATCACGGCCCGGTGATGCATTTGGCCTTGAAGGCGCAGTCACGCTCGACGAACGACTTTATGACATGCGCAACCGTCCCATCGGAATGAAAAGGTCCGCGCCCGGTCGCTTCAGCTTTCAACCACAGGTTCTGGTTCTGACTTACGAAGGCGCCCGCGATGCGGTGTCCAGGGATAACGGCTTTGGCGCGGGCGTGATCGAAGTGCGCTACGACGAGGCGCGCGAACTGGAGGGAAGCTATTCGCTTTACTTGAAAGTTGAGCGCGTGCGTTGAAAAAAATCGCTTCAAAGAACTTGTAAGTCGAGAACCTCAATACAGAATTCGGAAGATTCATCAGGTGTCTGCCAAAAGGAGATGACTATGCGATCCACATTCTATGCAGCAACGGTGTTTACACTTTTACTGGGCTGCTCGATCACGGGGCTTGCAGCTTCAGGTGTTAGCGACGAATTTAAAGTGACTGAAGTGTTTCTCAAAGCGGACGACGGACGACCAACTGGTCCATGTCCTTTACGCGTGGTAGTCAGAGGCTACATCACAGCCAACGGTCCGGGCACAATCAAGTACACGTTCACGCGCAGCGACGGAGCAACGGGACCTGTTTACATCATGGAGTTCAAGAAAGCCGGCACGCAGGCGGTGATGACCGATTGGACTCTTGGCGACCCGAGAGTTCTGCCGCGGTATGCAGGTTGGCAAGCAGTGAAGGTATTACTTCCCGAGGGGGTCGAGTCGAACCACGACACTGGATCGTTCGAAATTAACTGCGGGGGGACGACTAGTGCTCAAACGAATCCGAATCAACAGCGTGAATCTGCACAGCGATCATCTGAGATGCAGGCGAGCATTCCCCATCCTTTGTATGGGCGTTCAACCGCTCCAATCAAGCTCAAGCCGAATCAGACTGCGCGTCTTGAATTGACTAATACTGGCAACGAATCGTTCGTGGTGCGGCTTCAGTTCGTCGACAAGAACGACCACGTGCTCACCGGACGAGATGAGAGGATAGCTGCGGGCGGCGGCACCTTGGTACTTACCTTGACAGATCCATTCGGCCTTGCCGCTGATAAAAAACAATTGGCGTCCGCTCGGCCTTGGGACGCTCCCGTTCGCGCACAGTTTGCCGCAGCGAGCCTGCTCTTGATCCGGCCAACTCTGCGCATCATCGACAAACAAAGCGGAGACACGATTCGATCAATCGAGCCCAACGGCTTTACTAAAGCAGCACTGGGACCACCTGTAGTCCAACCTTAAGCACCTCGAGATACTACTCATATCGCAGTGGCATGAAGTCAGTACCACCTCGCGGTAGCTGGTGGGTGCGTCAGCTATACCTCTCAGCACTGGAACCAAGCTTCGCACCCACCAGCTACCGCGAGGTGGTACTGACTCCATCACGCCGGCGCCTCCCCACCGCAACAGCTGTTCGAAAAAAACGGCGGCAGCGGTGGGGAGGTTTTGCATTGCTTCTCGCGTAAACAAATGAAGGCGCAAAACGGCTAAAGCGATAATTGCACCGTCCGTGGTGCGAAAACTTCTGGAGCTTACGAGTGGAGGTGAATATGAACATCAACCGATTGGGATTAACGACAACGTTCACGATGGTGACGCTGAGCATTTTGGTAATTCTGTTTGGTGCGGGAAGAGCGCGAGGGCAACACGTCCCATCGGACAGAAGCACACTCGTTACGGATCAAGTAACCATCAAGCAGGGGCAGACCGCACGTCTGGAAGTAGAGAACACGGGAGATTCGTCTCTAATCATTTGGCTTTCCTTTCGCGACAGTGAGGGAAAGGGTCTCAGTGAAAAGCATGTGACGATTAAGCCCGGTTCGACGGGAGCGTTGGAGTACTCGCCGTCGAGCCCGCTCAAGCCCCGGGCAAACGTCGTACTAACCGCTTTGGTAAGAGAAGACGTCAAGACGCACCCCAATCCTGGGACCAAGCCAACACTGCGGGTTATCGAGAACGGGCAATCGGTGCGACTAATTGGAGCCGAATCCTTTAGAGAAATGAACCCGCTGACCGATGCGCTAGGAACTCCCACAGGCAGTGAGCATCCTCCTGGGGATTCAGCCTCCCCGGGGCCACAGCCCGACCCCATAAGTTACGTGATCGACAACGTCCTAAGTACTGATCCCGTCCGCATCCAGCAGGGACAGACTGCACGTCTCCAGGTAACGAACACGGGCGATCAGTCTCTTGTTGTTTGGCTTTTCTTTCGCGACAGTGCGGGAAAAGTGCTCATTCAAAAAGAAGTGAAGATCTATCCAGGCGCGGACGAAGCGTTGGAATACTCGATCAGATATCCGGAGGATCCAAGTCGAAACCCAGCAGGGCCGCACGCTGGTGATTTCGTGCGAGCGGCAGTCGGAACAAAGGAAACAAAACTCCTTTCGTCGCTCCAGCCTACGTTGCGCATCTCCGACAACAAAAGCGGGGAAACGATTCGGTTAGTCGGGGACTTTATGAGAGCGCAACTCGGCCCACCGGTTAGTCAACCCAACGCTGAGCTCAATCCCAAAGGATTGGGGGGAGACCGAGACCAGGGTTTTCCTATCGGCTTCACAACCGCGGCTTTCGCCAACAACCAAATTGGCTTGATGCGTCTGACTTTAACGAGTGTGACGCCCGAGTCAAAGTTAGGTACGGACCCCGTGGTACTCAGGTTCGTCGACAACGACGGAAAGGTCCTCGCTTATCAAGTCGCGACGGTGAGCAAGGGACACGACGCGGTTCTCCTTTTTTCTCCTGACACTGGTCAGGCTGCGATAAGAGCTCAATTTTTCAGTAACGACAAACGATCACTGATCTTGTTCCGGCCGACGCTTGAGATCATCGACAGGCAGACAAAGTCGGTGAAAACGATCGAACCCAACGGCTTCACGCCAATCGGAATTCCGTTTTACGGTGGCGGCGCGAAACCTTGAAGACTGCTTGCTCAAATCAGATCTAGCTCGAGTAGGAACTATTTTGGTTCGTGTTGGTTCGTGTGACTTCGTGGATCGTTCTTGTTTTTCCGGACAAACGCAACGATCCACGAAGTCACACGAACCAAACACGAAACTCGTCCTGGAAATCAAAAGGAGTTGGTTAGAGATGAAAAGCATCACCATCAAGACTTTGGTTGTAGGCGTAATCCTCGCCTGGTTCTGCAATGCACAAGTTGCTGCTCAAGCACCATCAAAGGCTTTGGATCTAATTGGCTTGAAGGCTCAGGAATTCACACTCGGCAGCCCGCGTCCGGAGAGCCCTGCACCTCGACAGACTCCGCCACCGCGCAATCACGGTTGGTGGCAAGCGTTCGAACGTGGATGGGTCTACTGGACTCCCGCGCACGGA
>DATJKB010000380.1:0-4007 GCA_035491875.1 Pyrinomonadaceae bacterium
GATGACGCGCGAGCAATTCGTCGAGATGATGACAGCTGATCTTCCGGAGTTACCTGCGTATTTTCCGAAGGACACAGAAATCAATCGCGAGGGCGCGCGCGTTTTATCAGAGCTCGCCGAACCGAAAGCTTTGTCGCCTGCGGAAGTTGCCGTTTTGGGCGCAGACGTTGTCTTGCTCGACGTTAGATCTGCCGATGAGTTCGGCGGCGGTCATTTGCCTGGCTCACTAAACATCGGGCTTGGCGGACAGTTTGCTATGTGGGCGGGCAGTCTTATCCCAATCAATTCAGAGATAGTCGTGGTGGCCGCGACACAGGCGCAGGTTGATGAAGCCGTAATGCGACTCGCCCGCGTCGGCATTGAAAACGTGATCGGGTATCTGAAGGGCGGCATTGATAGTTGGCGTTACGCGGGTCGCGCAATGGAGACTATTCCGCAAGTTACAGTTCATGATCTGAAGCAGCAGGCAGAGAATCGCGATTTGCAGATTCTGGATGTACGCCGGCCCGCCGAGTATGAAAGTGGTCACGTTCCTCACGCGGTAACAGAGCCCCTGGCAACACTGGAACGAAATGTTTCGAGTCTAATCCTGGACAAAGAAAAGCCGACAGCAGTGATTTGTGCTGCCGGATATCGGTCGAGCGCTGCCACAAGCCTGCTGCAACGACACGGCTTCAAGAACCTGCTCAATGTCACCGGCGGCACCAGCGCATGGATCAACGCCGGCTACCCTGTCGAGACTGCGAATACTTAGACAGGATTTCACGGTTACAGGATTTCCCCGCCACAGTTTTCTGCTTTAATCTTGTAATCCTGAAATCCTGTCGAGTTAAAGGGTGACCGGTCATCGATCCGCTAACGTTCAAGCTACTCATTAGCGTCGCAATTATCGTTATCGCGACCATTCACGGTTACGGCGCCGCCTGGCTCGCGATCTGGATGTTGTTCCATCCTTATAAGCCGGTGAAGCTGGCTGGTCTCACGGTTTGGCCCCAGGGAATGATTCCCCGACACCGTGAGCGCCTCGCGCAATCCATCGGCAATGCTGTCGGCAATGAACTCGTTTCGCAGGAGACGGTTTTCAATGCACTCTTTGAAACCAGCTTCTTTGAACGCAAGGTAGAAGATTTCGTCAGCAACTACACCGGGGATTTGCTCGCGAAAGTCTATCCTTCATTCCTCGAAGCCTTGCCGTCGCAAGCTCGTGGGCCAATCCTTGATACGATCTCTGCTCTTCAATATCGGCTCGCTGATTACATTGCCGAAATGCTCAAGAGTGAAGAAACGGCGGAGGCTATTGCTAAGTTTGTTGATAAGCAAGTCGATGAACTTCTCGAACGTCGGGTTGGTGACACGATAACGTCAGAATCGATCGAACAGTTCGTCGGTTTCATTCAGCAACATCTCGAACGATTGGTTGGCGACGAAGGACTCGAACAAAAAGTCCACTCCTTTATTTCCACCCGCCTCGACGAACTGGCGAACAGCACCTCGACTCTGTCAGAAGCATTGACGCCAGAGACTATCGGGTTCATCAAGGATCGCATCGATAGCCAGGTTCCTCCGATCGTGCATCACCTGGCGGACATTGCCACGAGCCAGAACACGCGCAAACAAATCGGCGGTCTAATCAAATTAGAGGTTGATGAGTATTACGAACAGCTATCGCTATTAAAAAAGATCTTTATCTCGCGCGAGCGGATTCATCGCGAGGTTGACGAGCTGGTTAACAAGACCCTGCCGAATCGCGTCGAAGAGTATCTGCGCGGACCGGCATTTGAGCAGGAAGCTGAGCTGTTCCTCAACACGACTATTGACAACGTGATGGCGCGGCCGCTGAGTGAGCTGGTCGGATCCTTTGAAGCGGAAAAGTTTGAGCAGTTGACTGATCAGATTACCGCACGTTTGATGTCTGTGATTCGCAGCGAGGGATTGCCCACGACAGTAACGTCGTATTTCTCTGACGCGCTCGAGGGATTTCGTCCAAAGACTATTGGCGCCGCGCTTCACGAACTTAATCCGAACGCAGTGCAGCGCAGCAAAGAGCTGCTCACATCCAGTTTACTTTCACTGTTATCACGCGAAGATACGGCTCGCACGGTGAATGCGATACTCAGTGCGCAGATTGAAAGATTATTGATAGCGCCGATCGGCCGGCTGGGTGATCATGTGTCGCAAAACTCGGTGGAGCGAGCGAGCCGTGCATTAGTCGACAGGATCACGGTCGCGGCGCGCGAGCGTTTACCAGTTGCGATTGCCGAGTTCGACGTAGGTGGGTTGGTGCGAAAGAAAGTATCAGACTACCCGATCGAGAAACTCGAAGAGCTGGTTCTGTCAGTCGCACAACATCACTTGAAGACGATCGAACTCTTTGGTGCGATCATAGGATTCTTCATCGGCGTGGGACAGGTTATCTATTTTTGGCTGACTTATGTTCCGCATCGATAGTCCGTTGTCAGGTGTCCGTTGTCAGTGGTCAGTAGTCAGTAATCCATTTGCCTTTCGCAAGGTTCAAGCGACAGACAACGGACTACTGACCACTGACAACGGACACCTGACGGACAAATTTAGGGAACAAGCAGATACAGTGATCCGTTTTCCCGTATCGGAAGGGCGTTAACATGTACTGTTCAAGTTGCGGCACACCCATAACTCAGGGCTTAAGCTTCTGTAATCGCTGTGGTGCAAATCTGAAGGATCGACCCGTCAATCAAAACATGGGGCCTATTTCAGCGTTCCTCACCGCAATAGTTATCCTGGGTGTGGTTGGTCTCGGAATCATGCTCGGCGGCTCGCTCGTCTTGCGCAAGGAAGCGGGCTTTCCTTTCGAGTTGATTGCAATCTTCATGTCGTTCGTGCTTCTTATCGTCGGCACGATCGAGTTCATGCTAATCCGGCAGCTGTCGCGGCTAACCGGTGCGGTAGACGATCGACGATCCTTCCAACCACCACAACCAGTACACGAGTTACGGCCAGCGAGTGTGAGCAACCTGCCTGAACCAGGGAGCGTGATAGAGGGCACCACGCGCACACTCGAATATACTCGCCGCGAACAATGACGCGTAAGGAGAAGGTTATGAGAACGATCACACTGGTGTTACTAATTGCGCTGGCGGCTACGTTGGCTGGCTGTCATGGCCTTGCCGGTCAGGTTCGAGGCTCTGGCAAGCGAATCGTTCAGAAGCGCGATATCGGTGACTTCAAGGCGATCTCGACTGAAGGTGCTTATGACCTGCGCATAGTTTGCCAGAAGAACGCCAGCCTCGAACTTGAAGGCGACGATAATATTCTGCCGGTTATCACCGCAGAAGTTAGCAATGGGACTCTCCGTCTGAAATCGTTGCGCAACTACTCAACGAGCGAGCCGATTATGGTGCGAATTTCGGTTCCTAATCTGGAAGGACTGTCGGTTTCGGGCGCCGGCAAGGTCGATGTCGACGGAATGAATAACGAGCGATTCGAAATCGATGCGAATGGTGCGCCTACAATCAGAGTTGCCGGAACCACAAAAGTTCTCGATATTTCTGCCAACGGTGCTTCGAAGATCGACACGCATAAACTTTCGTCCGCACGCGCAGTGGTCGAGTCGAATGGAGTTTCAAAAATCGATGTCGACGTGAAAGACCAGCTTGATGTAACAATCGCTGGTCCATCGACGGTGACTTACGAAGGCGATCCGGTGGTGAAGAAAACTATCCACGGTCCCGGCAAGTTGGAGAAGAAAGCAGCTGAGGGTGCTTGATTTCCGCTGCGGAATCTCTATTGTCGTTTCACAACCGTTCTTGTCAAAATGACAACCGCCTACTGACAACGGACCACTGACAACGGACAAAGTACCAAGCACAAAGTTCTAAGCTCTGTATCGGAACAGAATATTTCAGTTGACATTCCGCGCTTTGCTGAATAACTATTTGCCATCACCGAAAGGAGCTTACGTCCCCAATGACCTATGTAGTTGTGGAATTATGCGTTGATTGCAAATACACAGATTGCGCAGCAGTGTGTCC
>DATJKB010000381.1:0-5693 GCA_035491875.1 Pyrinomonadaceae bacterium
GTCGCGCAAAGCTGTTCGCTTCGCTCATTGCGGACGAGGACGTCCGCGCTCCCAGTGATTCGCTCCCAGTAATTCGTTGAAAGTATGAGTTGGGTTGATTGGTGGAGAGGATCGACAGCCCGCCGCAGTCTACGGCGACTGGCTCAGAAAGTCTTCGATGAGGCGGCGCTGATCTTCTTCTTTGATTCGAGTGAATAGCCGGGTACCGAGCTTTCTGATTGTAGCGGGTTTGTCGAACGGCAACCGATCGTACATCTTCCCGCCAGTGAAGTGACATGGCATGCATTTGGATTGAAAGATCGGCTTCAACTGAGTATCGAAGTCGACACGTGCCTTCGAGGCTGACGACATCGACACACGCGCGGCTGAGAACATGCTAGTCGCTGCGTAAGGTTTTGCCAGGTCGCCGGACTCAATCAGCAATAACCCCATCGCGACTAAAATAAGCACAACCCGCATGGCGATATGTTACTCCTCAGCCTCGCAAATCACGAAGATCCACTGGGGAGCGCGTACTGGGAACGCGGACGTCCTCGTCCGCGAATGAGCGAAGCGAACCGCACGGCGCGACTACGTCGCGTTTGCGGACGAGGACGTCCGCGCTCCCAGTCATGGCCGCCGAAAATAATATCCGGTGCGCGTTCGAACGGTCAGTTTCCCATTTCTCTTTAGCGTAGAAGATGACAACTTGAGCTTTATTCGGTGCAGCTTTCCGTCGAGCGTCGTTTCTGGCGGTTTGAATCCCATGCTATAGCGCGCGCGTAGATGGTTGATGAGTTCGGCAAGTCGAGCGTCGACTTCGTTCTTCTTCGCGCCGATCAGCTCGCCTCCGGTCGCTTGAGTGTAGTCGTCGAGACCGTGCATTGCGCCAACTGTCATCATGTTTATGAACTTGCCGATTTTTCCTCGAACAACTAAACCGTAGACGACTATCCCTGACTCAAGTAGATCGACCACGAGGTGTTTATCGCTACCATGTTCACTCGAGATATTGTCACTGACGACAAGTATTACCCGTCGACTAACAGGATTCGCCGCCTTCTCCATAACTGAAACAGCTGAGCGTATGGCATCGTTGAAGAAGGTTCCCCGGCCAACCGTGTTAACGCGGCTTGCGTCGATAATCTTTTCTGTCACGAGTTGGCGATCTTTCGTAAAGCCCTGGACCAGCTTTGAATCTTCCGCATAGGCCATGACAGCAACTTCGTCTTGCGGCTTCAATCTCTCGAGTGCCGCGCGCGCGCTCACTCCTATCTCTTCGATGAATGGAACAACGCTGCCGCTGACATCCAACAACAGAACGACGGAGAGCGGTAACTGATCCTCGCTGAAATAAGTGATTTGTTGCCTGACGTCGTCGACCAAAAGTTCGAAGTCCATAGACTTGAGGTCTCTAACCGGATGTCCCGTTTTTTTATCGATAACCAGCGCATCGAGTACAACTAAATCAGTGTTGATGCGCACGACGTCGTCGTCTGAGGGTCGTTGGCCGAGGCAAACGTCCGCGGCAAAAACGAACCCAAGAATGAGAGTGGCTGCGAAGAATGGTAATCGGTGGCGTAGATGGGCGTGGTCCATAAACAAGCCCGCCAGATCCTCAACTCGTGGACTTCGAGGTTGGGTGCTGCCCGTTCAGCAATTCTGTCGTATGTTCAGTGATGCTCGATGGAAGTGATAACTGAGGAATGGCAGACGGAGGTAGTATTTTCTGGTCGTCTCCCGAGCGCAGTGATGTGGTCCTAGAAACAGTTTCCCCTGCTGTGTGCCGCGGACTGAACCGGGATTCTATGAGAGCGGCAATGCCCGATACAAATGAGATAACTCCCCAGCATGCCATCCATCCAGCAAAGATCATCCAAATAATTATCCAGTCCGGTTTATTACTGAACAGAGCCAGCGCTGCGCCAACCAACCCTGAAGCACCGATCAAACCAAACGCGCTAACGATTTTCGTCAGGCCCTCGCTTCGCTTCTCCAATTTATTCTTAGCTGCTTTGGGTTTAGTTGCGGCATCTTTGTCCGATTCGGCAGGGTCGAGTTGTTGCGCCAGAGCCAGGGCAACGCGTTCCAGATTGGTGCCACAAGCGCGACAGAACTTTGCGCCATCAAGATTTTGCGTTGCACACCGGGGACAATACATAGTTACTGCCCTCAAGAAGACTTGTACGAGGTTACCTTAACACGAGGTTTCAGAAATACCGTCGCATCACTTGATTGGCAGTGTCGGTAATCGGTGACGCCTGAGGATAGTCTGTAGATTACTGAAAGATTGGTAGCGCATACGGGACTCGAACCCGTGATCTCTGCCTTGAGAGGGCAGCGTGTTAACCAACTACACCAATGCGCCGCAGGGTTTGAATTATAGGGGTCGGTATCGAAGGTTCGCAAGTTTGAGCCGCAGATTGAGGATTAGCCGCAGATTCACGCGGATACACGCAGATCAAACAAAGAACAAGTAATCGTTGAGTTGCACGGTTGCCCCTTCGATTTCAGATCCGTGTGTATCCGCGTAAATCTGCGGCCGTCTTTCTCCGATAATAAACGTGTGGTGTTATACTGCATGCGCTCGTCATCATTCGGCTATGGTTAATCTAAACTGATCCCTCGTATGCCCTATCTGCCCGTCGTTAACCACAACGTCGCGCCCAGTTTCTTCTTTCCTTTTCGATTTTCAATTCAACTCAAGTCGCTTCATCCCCGATGGAGGACTCGATGAATATCGTTGTGTTGCGCGAAACACAAACGGGCGAGCGGCGCGTGGCACTCATGCCCGAATCCGTCAAGAAGCTCGTCGCTCTCAAAGCCTCGGTGCTTGTCGAATCGGAAGCCGGTCTCTCCGCAGCTCGTACTGACGAAGAATTCAAGGACGCTGGTGCGGAGATCTCAACTGACCGAGCAAAACTTCTTTCCGATGCCGACGTTCTGGCAGTTGTTAACAGGCCGTCGATAGAAGACTTCCAACAATTGCGCAATGGAGCAGTTGTGATTGGCTTTTTGCGACCGCTGGATGAGCCCGCAGCGTTGACACCGGCAGTAAGTGCTGGTCTGACGACGTTTTCAGTTGAACTGATCCCGCGCATCACCCGCGCGCAGGCAATGGACGCGCTTTCGTCGATGGCTACAGTTGCCGGTTACAAGGCGGTGCTGATTGGCGCTTCATATATCCCACGCATGTTTCCGCTATTGATGACCGCTGCAGGAACGGTTCCACCCGCACGTGTACTCGTGCTCGGGGCCGGTGTTGCAGGACTCCAGGCAATTGCAACAGCACGCCGGCTGGGTGCAGTTGTGGAAGGATACGACGTGCGCGCGGCTGCGGGTGAACAGGTGAAATCACTCGGCGCCACATTTCTCGAAGTTGACCTCGGCGGAATTAAAACTGAAGACGCCGGCGGGTACGCCGTTGAATTATCAGATGAAGCAATGAACCGCGGGCGCGCGTTGATTGCTGAACACGCGAAGACTACGGATGTTTTGATCACCACAGCGCAGGTGCCGGGCCGTCGTGCTCCCTTGCTGATCACGGAAGAAGCTGTGAATGGCATGAAGCGAGGCTCTGTGATTATCGATCTCGCAGGATCTACCGGCGGTAACTGCGCGCTGAGCAAGGCTGACGAAGTAGTCGAGCGCAATGGAGTGACTGTCCTGGCGCCAACAAATCTTCCCGCGACGGTTCCCGTGCACGCGAGTCAGCTGTACTCGCGCAACATTACTTCATTCTTATCGCTGCTGATTAAAGACGGGCAGTTGCAGATCGATATGAACGACGATGTGGTTGGTCCATCATGTGTAACGCACCAGGGAAAGGTTGTTAACCAGAGAGTGGCAGCGAGCATGGGAACGTCCGCAGCGTGAATCGTCCATGAGAGAAGAAGATCAGCTAATAAACAACGACGGCGGCAGCGTGCTTCTCGCAATCTTCGCGGGCGCAGGAATCGCAACGGTATTTGGACTCGGCGGTTTCTTCCTCTTGAAAGACAACACGGCAGCGATGGGTTGGGTTCTGTTTCTTGTCCTGCCGTTTGCGACAGGATTTGCAACAGCGCTTGTCACCCGCGGAAAACGGATCTTATTTGCCTCACTTGTGATCGGAGCACTGATATGCACGGCAATTCTATTGCTCTCCAAAATGGAAGGCTGGGTGTGCGTACTGATGTCGTCGCCGCTTCTGGCAGTTGGTATGACAATCGGAGCGCTCCTTGGCGTGCTTGTCCGGCGAAAGGTCGTTGACCAATCACCCAGAGGCACGACCCTCCGTATCTTCTTTCTGTTTATCATCCCCTTCTTCCTGATGGGCGCAGACTACTCAGAGAAATCGTCCAGAAGAATACTGCGATACGAAACGATTACTCACGAAGTGACTCTGGATGCTTCGCCTGAGATCGTGTGGAATCAACTAAAAGGTTTCGACAAGATCAACGGCTCAAAGACATTCCTGATGAAGATCGGCTTGCCGGTTCCGGTAAGCTGCGTTATGGAAGGCGAAGGAGTCGGAGCGAAACGTACGTGTTATTTTGAATCGGGATCGATTGAAGAGCGGGTCACTGAATGGCAGCCACCGAACCTGATGAAATTTGAAATTACTGCTTCTGACGTTCCCGGTAGACCATGGCTTTCGTTCAAAGACGCAGCCTATGAGATTCGCAGCGTAAATGGAAAGACAGTCGTTGCGCGAAGCACCACGATCATTTCGCGTCTGTCACCTGCCTGGTATTGGCGGCCGATGGAAAGGATTGGCGTCGAAACCGAGCATGAATATCTGTTTGAAGAATTGAAGAGACGAGTGAAGGGAGCCAATTAGATGACACATGAACACCTGATCTCAGCTCTGTATGTTTTTGCGCTCGCTGCCTTTCTTGGGTACCAGGTGATCTCGCGAGTACCGCCGTTGCTGCACACGCCACTGATGTCGGCTACAAATGCGATCTCGGGCATCTCACTCGTGGGTTCGATTGTTACAGCCGGCGCGCGCTACAACACCGTGAGCACGATTCTTGGTTTCATTGCAGTCGTTTGTTCGACTACAAACGTTGTCGGCGGATTTGTGATCACCGATCGGATGCTGAAGATGTTTAAGAGGAAAGAGATTGGACCGAAGAAAGACTGAATGATAAATGCGATGTGGCGAAACATACAACTGACAACGGACCACTGACGACGGACACACCTTGCAAACCTACTTCATCGAAATCAGTTACCTGCTCGCGTCGATCCTGTTCATCCTCGGATTGAAGGGGCTAAGCCATCCGGAAACTGCCAAGCGCGGCATGCACCTCGCCGAGTTTGGCATGTTGATGGCCATCATCGGCACCCTACTCCATCACGAGATCGTGACCTACACGTGGATCATCACCGGTCTCGCGATCGGTTCGGTTGTAGGACTCGCTATGGGCCTTTGGGTGCCCATGACGGCAATGCCCCAACGCACCGCGCTCTCGCACGCATTCGGTGCTTTCGCTGCTGCGCTGGTGGGAATCTCCGAGTTCTACAAGGTCAGTGTTCATGGCGAACACATCGATCGAATCACCATGAGCGCACTCGGCTTTGAAGTCATGCTGGGCGCCCTTACGACAACCGGAAGTTTGCTCGCCTTCGCCAAGCTACAGGGAATGGTGCGCGGGACACCGATGACCTACAAAGGGCAGAACATCTTCAACATGAGTCTGCTTGCTGTGACCGTCGGCATCTTTCTT
>DATJKB010000382.1:0-11090 GCA_035491875.1 Pyrinomonadaceae bacterium
GTTACGCCGATAGCCGAGAGTTATTTGTTTCAGGCTTGCTGGATGGCGGTGATGAAATTGCACAAAGGCCGGCAGTGATCGACGCCCCAACTGGAAACGGTCACGTGCTGTTGTTCTCGACCAATCCGTTCTGGCGTGGTCAGACGAAGGGCAGCTACATGCTCGTGTTCAATGCGATCATGAATTGGGACAACCTGAACGCGGGACGAAAACTGGACGCCAAGTAACGAGCCGGAGTCATTTGCCATATATCATTTGTCATTTGTCATTTATCATTTTTCATTTAGGAAGAGCAGCCGCAGATTCACGCAGATAAACACAGATCAGAAATTTAAAAGCGAGCGACCGCGCGTTTCTTATCTTCCGTTGATATCTGCGTTTATCTGCGTGAATCTGCGGCTGCTCTTCCTAAATGACAAATGAGAAATGACAAATGATATATGGCAAATGATCCCCTCTTTCCGTCATGTTCGTGGCAGCATTCCGGCCAGCATCTCGAAAGAATCGTGAACCGCACTGAAAGTTGTTTTGAGTTCATCATTTGTGCCCGACTTCGACGCTTTACGAAACTTCGCGAGTGCTTCCTTAAACTTCTTCAATTCCTTTTCGAATTCCTCGCGGCTCTCGGCCTTGGTGCCAGCGGGCACACCGAGTTTCGTTATCGCCCCGCCTAACTTCACTAATTCCCCAGCTCTCGCGCGAATAGTTGCGAAGTCGTTCTTTGGTAGCGCTTCGTGCTCCAACGGGTGAAGCACATGATGAAAGTCGTCGTACTGTTTGACACCAAAGTCATTAGCACGCACGTCGACAGCTATGGCGAGGTCAGTAACAGAAGTAAAACTAAATACCCAGGTTTGATGATCATACCTCACGCTGTACCATGCAATTTGTACCTGAGTCAAACTTGGCTTACATGTCGTTAAGGTGTGGGACCTCCCGGAAATCGCTCAACGAATGTCCGATACTTCAGCTTGTCGTCGAGCGACCGAATAAGCCAAGCTCCCAGAAATTGCTCAGCGAATGTCCGACATGCTTCAGCTTGTCGTCAATGCTCCAACACTCAACTCCAAAAGAGAACTGATAGACGCTGGAGAGTCTCCAGTTCTTACGGGGTTGAGAGTAGGGAACGTTGACGACAAGCTGAAGCGTATCGGACAATCGTTGAGCTATTCCGCGTAGCTTGAGTGTTATGTACCTCACCGACAAGCTGAAGCATATCGGACATTTGCTTGAGCACCTTCGGGGAGCTCGATCAGCTACTTAAATTGGCAATCCGCATCGGCAATCGGCAATGATTACGACACTTCCCGCAATCGCTTCTCCAGAAATCTTCGCTCGCTGTCGTTAGTCACCAACTGAAGTGCTCGCCTGTAACTTTCCGCTGCCTCGTTTCGCGAGTCTCGCCGTCGCCATAGATCTGCGCGGGCTGCATGAAACAAGTGATAGTCACTTAGTTCTCCTGACGCTTCGAGCCGGTTCAATATTCTCAACCCGGCATCAGGTCCGTCGGCCATTGCAACTGCCACCGCTCGATTCAACGACACGACTGGCGAAGGCATTAGCTGTTGCAGCAGATCATAGAGACGCACGATCTGTGGCCAATCAGTGTCCACTGCTCTAGTTGCGCGGCAATGAACGGCAGAGATTGCAGCTTCGATTGTAAACGGGCCGGCCTCGCCTCTCAGCGCCTCATCAACCAGCGACGTGGCTTCCTTAATTTGTGTGACGTTCCAACGTGAGCGGTCCTGGTCTTCAAGCGTTATGAGATTTCCTTGCGCATCCAGGCGCGCTTCTCGTCGTGAATCGTGCAAGAGCATTAATGCCAGGAGTCCCGTAACCTCCGAAGGTGCTCTCGGACTCAATAAGTTCCGTAAGAGACGGGCGAGACGAATGGCTTCGGTGCAGAGATCGCTGCGCAGCAATGGTCCACCTTTGGTCGCCGCGTATCCTTCGTTGAAGATCAGGTAGATCGCCGTAAGTACGGCATCAAGCCGTTCGGGCATATCAGTTACGTCGGGTACTTTGTAGGGAATGCCGGCGTCGCGAATCTTACGCTTGGCGCGAACCAGACGTTGGGCCATTGTCGGAGTGGGCACCAGAAACGCTCTCGCGATTTCATCCGTTTCAAGTCCACCAAGCGTTCGCAACGTAAGGGCTACCTGTGCCTCTAGCGCCAGCGCCGGGTGACAACAGGTGAAAATCAATCGTAGACGATCGTCAGGTATTTCTTCGAGGTCGTACTGCGGCTCCTCGACCGTTTCGATGAGTTGGCCGTAAGATTCCAACTTCTCGCTAAATCGTGTCTGCCGGCGAAGTCGATCAATGGCTTTGTGCTTGGCGGTTTGGATTACCCAGGCGCGTGGAAACTCGGGCACACCTTCTTTTGCCCAACTGTCTACAGCCGCCGCGAATGCTTCTTGTGCGGCGTCCTCGGCAACATCGAAGTCGCCGAATAACCGAATCAGGGTGGCCAGAATTCGGCCCCATTCGGCCCGATAAAGCGAGTCAACCGCAAAGTAGGGGTTTGGAAGCATGGATCTAATGTCCGATACGCTGCACGGTCAGAACAGGAGCGAAGCGACTGCTTTCAACTAGCGATTTTTACGCGATGGTGAGGCAGTCGCTTCGCTCCTGTTCTGAACTCTGGCGCAGTGTATGAAACAGGGATAATAGAAACTTTCGATTCGGCTGTCGATCTAAGGCTTTGCCGTTCGATTAACTAGTGGAGGGCCCACAAGTATGAAATACATGATGCTGGTTTATCTTGACGAACTAAATGCACTAACCGAGTCTGAACGCGAGCATTGCTATGTTGAATCGGCGCAGCTGACGCAGGAGCTGAATGCGAAGGGTCAGTATTTATTAGCGAGTCCGCTGCACCCAACCTCAACCGCTACCAGCGTGCGCTTACGTGAGGGCAAGAGATTAGTCACCGACGGCCCATTTGCCGAAACTCGCGAGCAACTGGGAGGCTTCTATCTCATCGATGCCAGAGACTTAGACGAGGCTATCGGCATTGCTGAAAAGATCCCAGTAGCAAAGGTAGGCACTATTGAGATTCGACCAGTCCTGGAGATCTCAGGATTGCCGGCGCAGTGAGCCCCTGGAACGGACAGTTGGGATAAAGGAGAACGGTGATGAAGACAATCGATCCCTATTTGATATTCAACGGAAATTGTCGGCAGGCGATGGAGTTTTACGCGGATTGTTTAGGAGCCGACCTGAACGTAGTGACCTACGCGGAAGGTCCGGGCGAACATCCCGACGCCGTCAAAGATAAAATCATGCATGCGAAACTGACCAAAGGCCAGCTTGTGATAATGGCTTCAGATCCGCACGAGGCTACACCAGTCACACAAGGAAACAGCTTTTTTTTGAACCTCAACTGCGACAGCCTGGAAGAGATTGAGCGCGTGTTCAATGCAGTGGGCAAGAACGGAAAGGTGCTCCTGCCGCTGCAGGATATGTTTTGGGGAGCGAGGTTCGGCATGCTTACGGATCAATTCGGAGTGAACTGGATGTTCAGCTTCGAACTAGAGAAACGCAACTAAGGAGGAACAATGCAAGCAATCAGTCACGCCCCTACTGTTTCATTGAGCAAACTCTGGATTGGAAGGATCATGAGCTTTCTGCCGGCTCTGTTCCTTATCCTCGATGCGGTAATGAAATTCGTAAAACCAGCGTTCGTCGTCGAGGCAAATGTTCAGCTCGGTTATGGCGAAAACGTCATCGTACCGCTTGGCGCCGTGCTGCTCGTGATCACAATTCTCTATCTGATTCCGCGAACAGCGGTGCTCGGCGCGATCCTACTGACAGGTTATCTCGGTGGCGCAGTCGCGACACACGTGCGCGTAGGCGCTGGAGTGTTTCCAATCGTGTTTGCGATCGTGTTCGGTGTTCTCCTTTGGGGAGGACTTTATTTACGCGACCCACGCGTGAGCGCACTGATTCCGCTGAGCGAACCGAGCGCGTAACGCAAATGACGGTGTGAGGGCTTCCGTTATTACAGAACGGGAGCGAAGCGACCGATGCCAACGCACTTTGATCGTTCGTTTAGCTGAATCGGTCGCTTCGCTCCCGTTCTGTGGTTGAAGGTTGCGTTGTATCGCAGCGGGCGCGAAACGGAATGATTCACATGCAAAGATGTCAGCAGCTTCGTAAGAAATAGGAGGATCGACAATGTACGTTGACGGTTTTGTCTTACCTGTACCCGAAAAGAACCTGAAGGCCTATCGCGTGATTGCCCAAAAAGCCGGGAAGATTTGGCGTGAACACGGCGCGCTGCAATATGTCGAGGCTGTGGGTGATGATCTCGACAACAAATGGGGCGTTTCGTTTCCGAAGTTAATCAAGGTGAAGCCTGGCGAGAAGCCTTTATTCTCATTCATCGTTTACAAATCGCGCGCGGATCGCGACAAGGTGAATAAGAAAGTGATGGCCGACCCGCGTATGCAGAAGATTATGAAGAAAGATGCGCAAATGCCATTCGAGATGAAGCGAATGGCTTATGGCGGGTTTAAGTTTCTGGTGAACGTCTGATCCATATTCACTCAACGGCGTGGCAAAACAGTCAGTACCGAAGCGCTGTAGCGGATCCGACACACTTTCAGTTTGTCGGTGTGATGTGCTAATGGCATTAATACAGCAGAAATGACGCGGGGTGCCGAGCATCAACGCGCAACGCTCACTGAAACAACTCAAGCTAATTAAATGCAGTCCGGAAGGGCGGTTTACCCCCGCTGAGATCCATAACCATCAACGTCGGTCGCAGCTTGAACTATCCACACGAGGGTTGAACGTTAATGGATCTCAGCGGGGGTAAACCGCCCTTCCGGACTGCATTTAATTAGCTTGAGTTATTGCAGTGAACGTTGCGTGCTGATTTTTCATACGTCGAGCGATTCCTTTACAGCGAACTGAACGATTGGCAGAGCCTGTCCTGCTTTGTCGCGCAATCTCAGGAGCTTCAGTGCTTGGACGTGAGACCAACAAGCCAAAAGTGTGTCGGAGATCCGCGACCTGTTTCGGTACTGACTGTGTTAATGCAAGCCTTTGAGCCATCGATGATAACGGACATCGATTGTTCGCTGAAACTACGGCAGTCCAACTCTGCGCAGAAGGTCAGCAAAGCGCGGATCCGCGCGCAGGCTGTCGTAACCCGGTTCGACCTTCAAATATTGAAGCTGAAAGTCGTGCCCAACATATGCTCGTTCAAGCGCAGCAAAGGGTTGCTCCTTGTCACCGAGCCCGGCAAAGAGAATGGCTAACTCGGCTTGTGAGACGTAGTCTTTCGTCGTCTGCATTTCTTTGAGTATTGCGAGCGCTTCATCTTTCTTGCTTGACATTGCCAGAGAATACCCTAGATAGATCTTGGTGCTCGTGCTGTCATCGCCCAGCCTGATCACCTCTTTATACTCGGCGATGGCCTGTTCGTAATGCCCCTTTGCGGCATATGCATAACCGAGCCAGGTGTGGGCGGACACGAAATTCGAATCCAGTTCGAGCGTTTTCTTGAGCTGTTCAATAGCCTCATCGAAACGACGTGCCCAAACAAGAACCGCACCCAGCCGCCAGTTTCGGCCAATTCCAAATGGATCCAGCTCTCGGCCACGTCTCGCCTCAGTAATGGCCTCGTCGTATCGGCCCATTAAGCTGAGATAGTTGGCGTATTGAGCATGCGCTCTCGCAAAGCTAGGGTTCAGTTCAATGGCGCGTTTATATTCGTCCCCTGCTGCCGTCCACTCCCAGTTATTTAATTTCAGCATCCCCATAGCAATATGTGCTTCAGGAACCGTCTCATCGAGCTGGAGCGCCTTCTCCAGGGCGGCTTGGGCTTTTGGCCTTATCAGGTTCGGATCCACGGTGGCGGAACCAATAAGACCATTGTAAGCAACAGATAATTCCGCATAAGCCAGGGCGTAGTTGGGATCAAGAGCTGCCGCCTGACTAAAGTATTCGATGGCCTTCGCTCGTCCCTCAGGTCCCCCCTTGTTGCTGAAGAACCTTCCTTTAAGCACAAGCTCATATGCTTCCGGGTTGGTGGTCTCGCGCTTCGCTAGTTGCTGCTGCTCCGCACTCGTCAGCTTCAAACGCAGCCTTTCGGCAATCTCACGTGAAATCTCCGATTGGATTGCTAACAGGTCAGTAGCTTTGCGGTTGTATTGTTCGCCCCAAACCTGTGTACCGTCCGCCGTGTCTACCAACTCGGCGCTAATCTGCAATTGATCACCAAGTTGGATCACACGGCCAGTCACAATCGCTCGTACCCCGAGTGCTTTAGCCACCTCACCGGGTTCCGTGGTCTGGCCTTTGAACTTGAAACTGGAACTACGAGCGATCACTTTTAGGTGCGGCAGTTGTGACAGACTGTTGATGAGACTCTCGCTGATGCCATCCGAGAGATAGTCAGCGTCTGGGTTGTTGCTCGCGTTGACGAAAGGCATGACAGCGATGGAGGTGATGGCCTCCCTCACTGGCGAAGAACTATCGCGACGAAAATAAGCAAAGTAAGAGACGACAGCACCTACGAGTACGAGTCCAACGATCGCGACACCCAGCTTGTGACGTTTGATTTGATCGGCGAATGTTGGGACCGCCACCGGTTGATTTGCAGTCTCTACAACTGCCCTCGCGCCGCTGGTCTGAGAAAATCCTCCTCGCAACTCCGGCGGCACAGTGCGTTCAAGCTCACCCTCGATATCCAATTCACGTCTGAGACTCTTCAAATCAAGCGTGAGGTCTTTAGCGGTTTGATATCTTTCCTCTCTGTCCTTCGCTAACGCTTTCCTCACAATCCGCTCCAGCTGCAACGGAACTTCCGCTGCGTGCCTCGCGAGGGGCGCAGGCTCTCTTTCTGCAATCGAGATGATCGCGTCGGTCGGCGTAGCCGCAGCAAACGGCGCGCATCCGGCGACCATTTCGTAGAGCACGACGCCCAGACTCCAGATATCAGTGCGTGCATCAACAGCAAGGCCGCGCGCCTGCTCCGGCGACATGTAGGCGACGGTTCCCATAACTACTCCGTCGTCGGTATTCACCATGGTCGTCGCTTCCGAATCGCCAGAGCGATGTTCGGTGAGCTTGGCCAACCCAAAATCCAACACCTTCACATAACCATCGCCGCGCACCATGATGTTTTCGGGCTTGATATCTCGATGCACGATGCCGGCGGCGTGGGCAGCTGACAGAGCACCAGCTACTTGAATGGCCACATCAAACGTCTCGGTCAGCTTCATCCGCGCCTTCGACATGCGCGTGCGCAGTGTTTCTCCGTCTATGAACTCAGTGGCAATGAAGTCGATGGAGTCTGCTTTTCCGATTTCGTAGATCGTGAGGATGTTGGGATGGTTCAAACTGGAAGCGGCCTTCGCCTCCTGGATGAAGCGACGCATGCGCTGGGTGTCAGAAGCAATGTCCGAATGAAGAATCTTCAGGGCAATCGTGCGATCGAGTTGGGAATCCTGCGCCAGATAGACTTCGCCCATCCCACCCGCACCAATTTGGGTACGAATCTCGTAGCGGCCCAATCGTGTGCCGGCGGTCAGGGGCATCGGTTTCCAAGAGTTGTGCGCTTCGAGTAAGGCAGCACGTAAGAGGGACGGCGGCATTCTAACTTGCGCTGCTCCGACTGCGCCAGAGAACCAGCCGCAGAAACCAGCCGCAGAAACCAGCCGCAGATTTCACAGATAAACGCAGATCAGAAGACAAAAAAGAAAGCGAAGCGCTGACTCACCCCTGTTTAATCTAATCTGCGTTTATCTGTGAAATCTGCGGCTGGTTTTGTGCACCAATGATGGCACCCCATATCGTTTACCACTGGATGAAATCGTCACCACAATTCTCCTCATAGCGGGTTTTGCTCAGCTTTCTCCTGTTGGAATACCAGTTGCCAAAGCACGAGCGGACGTACGTTTCCCCACCAGGCTAGCTAGAACAGAAGGGTACTTTTACCACCATGAAAGATAGTTTCTTAAAACAACTCGTTGTCTCAGCGACGCTGTCCGCCGCAATTTTTGGCGTGGCGGACATTGCTGTTGCACAGGGCCGGCGCGGTCGCGGCAATGAGCGCAGCGATCAGAATCAGGCAGAGCGCGAGCAACGACAACAGGAACGAGAGGCGCAACGTGAGCAGCGTCGCACTCAACAGCAAGCAGAACAATCACAACGTGAACAGTCGCGAGCGCAGGAACAGCAACGCAATTCCCAGGAACGCCAGCAGCGCTCGGAACAACGGCGTCAGGAACAAATTGGCAACTCACAGGAACGGCAGCAGCGTTGGGAACAACAGCGGCAGGAGCAAATACGCAATTCGCAGGAGCGACAACAGCGTTGGGAACAACAGCGGCAGGAGCAGCTGCGCAATCGTCAGAACCAGGGAAACCAACAGCGCGTCGAACAGCAACGCCAAGATCAGATTCGCGATTCGCAGGAACGCCAGCGACGCTGGGAACAACAGCGCCAAGATCAGATTCGCAATTCACAGCAACGTGAAGGGACCTGGCAGCAACAGCGCCAGCAGCAACCGCGGATCGAAGAGCAACGTCGTTTAGAGCAACAGCGTCAGCAACAATCCAATCGTGATTGGCAACGGCGCCAACAGCAAGACACGTTGAATCGAAATCGCGATTGGAATCGCAACGATGAACTTCGACGCCAGCAGTGGCAAGGTCTGCAACAGCAGCGCATTGAACGCTATCGTTTTGAACAACAGCGACGGCAGAATCTTTACTCGCAACGCCAACGGATTCTCGAGCAGCAGCGTCGTCGGGCACAGCTGCGCTATCAGCAGCAGTATTTGGAACGACTGCGGCGCGATCAGTTGCGACTACAGCAGTGGAGATACAACGACTACAGTCCTTACAACTATCGTTATCAACGTGGCAACACTTACTACGAAACCAATCAGTACGGTGCGGAGATGCTGCGACGAGCGGTCAACGACGGCTACGAGCAGGGTTATCGAGCGGGTCAGGCCGATCGCGAAGATGGTTGGGGCTACAACGCTGAAGAAGCGTATGCCTACGACGATGCGAGCTATGGATACGACGGCTATTACGTCGACCTAAGTGAGTATCAAAATTATTTCCGCGAAGGGTTCCGTCGTGGTTATGAAGACGGCTACCGCCAGAGTTCTCGCTACGGTCGTTACAACAACGGCACGGGGAGCATTCTCGGGACAATACTTGAGAGTATCCTGGGACTCCAGTTGTTGAACTAAGGAAGGAATCAGCCGCAGGTTTTCGCAGATGGTCTCAGATGCTTTTCGATCTGTGTGAATCTGCGAAATCTGCGGCTGAATTTTGTTCTATGCAGATGCCTTCTTTTGTTTGTCAGCGAGCTCTTGTCGCAGTCTCTCGTCCTGAGCGCGTACCTCTGGCGTCAGGGTGTCGGCAAAATCTGCCGTTTCAAACAGCGGACGAATCTCGAGCACGCCTCCGCCTTCCATCGGGTTCGGGCATTTCTTCGCCCATTCGATTGCTTCATCCATCGACTTCACTTGCCACAGCCAGAATCCGGCGACTAGCTCCTTTGTTTCGGCAAATGGGCCATCAGTAACAGTCCGGTTTGCGCCAGAAAATGTGACGCGAACGCCGTGAGAACTGTCCTTCAGTCCTTCTCCGGCAAGCATAACACCAGCTTTCACCAACTCTTCGTTGAAATTACCCATATCCTCGAACAGTTTTGGATCGGGCAGTTTTCCCGCCTCGGATTCCTTCGTTGCTTTCACAATAACCATCACTCGCATCGTTTTATCTCTCCTGAATTTTCAAAATGTCGTTCTTCAAATATAAGTCGAACGAAGCCATTGCAGATCGACAGGGGGCAAAAACTTTTTATCCACAGATTTCCCAGATACACAGATTAGGCCATACAGGATACGATGGTGTTGCTTTCATGATTTGATTTAACAGCAGTTTGCCTAACACACATTTCAGCAGTCAAACGTTAATCTGCGTAATCTGTGAAATCTGCGGATAGTTATGCTTGTTCACCTAATCGACGGAACCTACGAGTTGTTTCGTCACTTCTATGGCATCCGCCGCTTTCAAAAGACCGATCCGCCGCTTGGTGCTGTCGCCGGTGTATTAAGCACCGTCGTACGGATGCTTGAAGACGGCGCAACGCACGTCGGCGTCGCCACCGATCACATTATCGAATCGTTCCGCAATACTCTCTGGCCCGGTTACAAAACCGGCGCCGGCATCGAGCGCTCGCTACTCGCACAGTTTCATCCACTCGAAGAGTCGTTGCTTGCAATGGGCGTGTCTACCTGGCCGATGATCGACCTCGAAGCCGACGACGCACTTGCTTCGGCTGCCTATCTTTCTGGTCTTGATGACCGTGTGGAGAAGATCTGCATTTGGACTCCAGACAAGGATCTCGCGCAGTGTGTCGTGAACGATCACGTCGTGCAAATCGACGGACGGCGAAACATCATTCGTAACGAAGCAGGCGTGCGCGAGAAATTTGGTGTTGATCCAAAGTTCATTCCCGACTATCTCGCCCTGGTCGGCGACGCGGCCGATGGCTATCCAGGCATCCCGGGTTGCGGTGCGCGTACTGCCGCGCGGTTGATCAATACCCATGGTCCTATCGAAGATTTCCCTAATGATGTTTTGGGAGAGAAGCGCGAGCTGGCCCTACTCTTCAAGAACCTTGCGACTCTCCGTACGGACGCGCCACTCTTCACCGACGTCGATGATTTGCTCTGGCGCGGACCGACGAGGGACTTCGACTTAGTTGCGGAACGAATCGGAGATAAGCGATTGCTCAAACGAGTGCGGGCGCTTGAAGCTAAAATGCAACGCGAGACCTAGGCACAACCGCCTCGTGTACAGAACACGCAACCCTCACATCCTACAATCAACGTGCAAAACACCAGCGCTCCACTCCAGTGAAACAACACAAGCTTACATGAATGCAGTTCGGAAGGGCGGTTTACCCCCGCTCGAGATACGAAACTGCTCAACCGATGTCCGATACGCTTTATTAGCTTGTCGTTTACGTCCCTACATTCACCATCCTCGAAATCGGTCAACTTCGAGAGTGCTCAACGAATGTCCGATACGCTTCAGCTTGTCGTCAACGCT
>DATJKB010000383.1:0-8898 GCA_035491875.1 Pyrinomonadaceae bacterium
GTGGATGCGTCTCTCGTGCGGCTGAATCTCCTCGAAACAAACTATCTGGATTGGAGTTTGATGGAAAAACGCCGGATCCTCATCGTTGATAATAGCGATGAGTTGCGTGATTTGCTCCAACAAGTTCTGGGCAAACTCGGCCACCAGGTCGTGGTGACGGCGGAACGCGAGAAGGCGCTCGAACGAAATGACTTAGACAGTTTCGATTTGGTGATCAGCGACCTCACGGAAGCGGAAATCAACGGCCATCCTGTCAGCGAGCTGCAACGTAAACATCTAGTCACAGTCACCAAATCCGGGCTCGAACCCAGCATCATCAAGGCGTTCAAAATGGGTGCGGCGAACTATCTACGATTGCCTTACGACGAAGATGAGCTCCGAGAGATAGTGGAACAAACGCTCGCCCACAAACTGCGTCATGTCGACGATCCTAGTTTGCTGCCCCACGTACACGAGAAGATTGAATTCGAACTGCCCAGCGATTTGGGCTTAATGAACGGGGTGCTCGAGTACCTTCAGGAGAGGGTGGCAAAACTCGGGTTGATAAGTCCGGAACGGTCCAATCTCTTCATTGCGCTCGATGAAGCGTTCGTGAATGCAGTAAAGCACGGCAATAAGAATGATCCCACAAAGTTACTGAAAATCACTGCCGAACTCTCGCCCAATGAGGCTTGCTTCACAGTCGAAGACCAAGGCGAGGGTTTCGACATCAACGAGATTCCCGATCCGTGTGATCCCGCCAATCTATTCAGAACGTCAGGAAGAGGCGTACTGCTTATCTACAACATCATGGATGAAGTTGAGTACAATGCGCAGGGAAATCGCGTGAAAATGGTTAAGAGACCCGATCTGCCGGTAGAAGCTCAACTAGTTGATCCAAACAACCCTGACGACAAACACGTCTGACACCCGCCTCGATTCGGCTGAAGCTGAATTGTGCTCCCAATCATTCTGGTCGCTCTGGCGTTGGTGGCTGCCGCCTGGGCTCCTTGCTCTCGCGCTTGTCTTGTACTTCGTTGACCCGTTCATTGGCGACTGGGACGGCATGGATTACACGATGCTTTCGCTCGCGGGTTATCCCTCATCGATGGCCCTCGGACGAAACCTGTTCATTTTCGGTAACCACACACTGTTTGTTGTTGCGCGATCCTTATTCGGGCTATCTCAGGAAAATGCGTATTTGCTGTTCAAATACGCGGTCGTGGCCCAGGCTCCATTCGCAGTAATCGCGTGTTGGTTGTTAGCTAAACGATTCAGTCAGTCAGTGCATACAGCGACTACTGCAGCATTGCTTGTCGCCTGCTCACCGATGTTCGTGTTGTACGGCGGACAGGTGATGACTGACGTGCCCTCCGTGCTTCTGTTGGCGGTGGCGCTTCTGATTCATTTTCGAGGAATCAGAACGAAGAATGTTTGGCTGATCCTGGCAGGGGCGATGTTGATGGGCCTGGGTGTAAACCTGCGCGAGACAGTTGGTCTGTACCTGCCATGGTTACTGTTTGGTCCATTCGTGTGCGGGTGGAAGTTTCAAAAAAGAGAAGTTGCCTACGTCGTAGTTTCGATCGCGGTGTTTGGTCTGTTTGCGTTCGGCTGGTTTGCGTACTGGTTCATCACTGATTCGTACTACCGCGGCATTTGGCATGGCTGGCGCGAATCCATGCGACTGGAGTCCGCGCGCCATCCGGTGACAATTGCCAACCTCATTCCGTTCGTAATGTACTTTTTCATCAGCGCCCCGCTGGTGTTTGTGAGTTTGCCTTTCGCGCCGGTGCGCGAGTGGCGCCTTCATCGATTGTCGCCGTTATTGTTTCTTTGGTTAACGGGTCTTTTTGCAAATCTGCTCTTGATTTTCAACTACAGCACAACTGTTAACTGGCGCTACTTTCTAACAGGTCTGCCTGCACTAGTGCCGCTTGGTGCACATTCGCTCTTGCACCTACTGAAACGGTTCACTCATTCAACGCGGAAGGCGTTTGTAACATGCATCGTTGCCATTCTGGGTCTGGCGCTGATCTTTGCGATTTACGTCCGTCCAATCAGTTACGAATTCGTCGAGCGCCGCGCGATGAGCAAGCAGTACAAGCAGCGTTTGGAAGGCATTCCTCCAGATGCTGTCATGATTTCCGGTTCGCAAACGATTGCGGTTACTTACTGGGCGGCGATTGGAATGGGTCGTTGGAAGACGATTGGTACCGGCGGCGGTTGGCCTGGCGATCAACTCAACCCGGTTATTCAAAAGTACCTGAACGAAGGTCGTCGCGTGTTTCTCGATAGCGATCCGCGTTGGTGGTTACCTTGTGGTTGGCAGCGCGATGAAATTCCAATGATCGTCGAGTTGGAGAAGCACTTCGCTTTTCGTCGAGTCACCGACACGATTTTTGAGCTTCGCCCGTTAGGGGATCTGAGTGCGACGGACAAGCCGAATCTTGCGCGCTTATTGCCTGAGAACAGACCCGCCGACACGAAGAAATGTCCTGTGGGCCGGACGTGAGCAAGCGCATGTCCGACACACTTCAGTTTGTCGTGACTCGCTAATAATTCAATCCAGCTGTAACTTGATCGCTCCGTAACTTAACGCCAAACTGAAGTGTGTCGGACATAAAATGCCTTACGAAGTTTTTCTTGCCTTGCGCTATCTCCTTTCGCGACACAAACGGCGGCTCGCCCGGGTGACGGCAATTGCTGCGATTGTCGGAATCACGATGGGTGTAGCTGCTTTGATTGTTGCGTTCGCCCTCTCCAACGGTTTTCGCAATGAAATGCGCGACAAGATTCTTCAGGGCACAGCACACGCCAGCGTTATGCGGTCGGATGGTTTGCCGATAAACGACTATGAATCCGTGGCAGCGCGCGTGCGCCAGGTGAACGGAGTTGTCGAAGCATCCGCGACAACTTACGACGGAGCTATGGCCAATGGTCCAAGCGGTTCAAGCTACGTGATCTTGCGTGGCGTTGATGTTAAGACGGGTCGGTCAACTCTTCCATCGCGTTGGATACGTGAAGGCTCATTTGACGCATTATTTGAAGAAACCGATTTGATTCCCCACGCTGTTGTCGGAAGCGAATTGGCCAGTCGTTTGGGCGTGAAGACTGGCAACACGATTCAAGTGATGCTTGCGAATGCCGCGAACAGCACGCGCCGTTTGAAAGTCGCCGGGATATTCAGTTCCGGCCTTTTTGAATTCGACTCAACCTGGATCTATGTCCAGTTAGACACAGTTGCAGCCTACGCCGGCGCGAATCATGCGGCGGCTGTGATCAGTGTTCAGGTTGCGAACGTTGAAGATGTGAAGAGTGTTGCGGCCGCAATTCGATCGACGCTGGGCAATGAGTTCAGAACTATCGATTGGCAGGCTGCAAACCAACCGCTGTTCTCAGCACTTGCTCTTGAACGGCGCATGGGGTTGGTAGTTATTGGATTGATCATCGCGATCGCAGTCATCAACATCTCCACGATGTTGATTCTCGTCGTGGTAGAGCGCCGGCGTGACATTGCGATTCTGAATGCGCTCGGAGCAAGGCGAACGAGCTTAATGTACCTGTTCCTGATCGAAGGCGGAGTAGTGGGAGCAATAGGAGCCGTGTGTGGTGCAGTGGTGGGGCTGATCGTTTGTTTCGTCGCGAACTACTACAAACTGGTGAGTCTGCCTGCTGATGTTTATTCAATCAGCAACGTGCCGTTGACTGCTCGATTCAGGGAAGTTGTGTTGTCGGCGTTGGTGGCGTTTGTACTGAGTATTCTCGCAACGATCTATCCGGCGCTTGTGGCTTCGCGTATGCGACCCGCCGAGACTTTAAGAGACGCATGACATTGTAGATTGTTGATTTTTGATTGACGATTGCCGAATTTGGTGAAGGTTCAATCGACAATCAGCAATCGACAATCAGCATCGGCAATCGTCAATGAATCCAATCGACAATCGGCAATCGGCAATCGGCAATGGCTTGCGTGTCGTCGATCTACGCAAAGCATTCCTGTCGCCTGCCGGTCAACGAATCGAAGTCTTGCGAGGATTATCACTTTCAGTGGGGCCGGGTGAAAGCGTCGCCATCATGGGAGCATCCGGTTCCGGTAAGTCGACACTGCTGCATCTGCTTGGCGGTTTGGATGAAGCCGACCACGGCTCAATCACTTTAGGGGGTCGAGAAATCCTTGCACTGAAACCAACGGCAGCGGCTCGGTTGCGACAGTCGCAGATCTCGTTTGTTTTTCAGTTTCACTACCTCCTTACCGATCTGACAGCTGCGGAAAATGTCGCAATGCCGCTGCTGATTCAAAGGGTTAGGCGAGGCGAGGCGCTCGGCCGCGCTCAAACACTGCTCCGGGACGTCGGCTTATCAGATCGCGCCGAGCATCCCGTCACCCATTTATCCGGAGGCGAACAGCAAAGAGTGGCCGTCGCCCGGGCTTTGGTTACCACGCCGCAACTGATTCTTGCAGACGAGCCCACAGGTAATCTCGACGCTTCAATCAGCGACGAGATTGCAAGAACCCTGACAAACTACACTGCTACGCACTCACATATGGCGGTAATCGCCACTCACAACCCCGATTTAGCCTGCCGATGTGACCGAGTCTTGAACCTCGTTGACGGCCGACTTCATGAATCAATTGAACGTTTCGCGCAACGTTCGCCAAGTTCGCTGCATTTAGGAAAGTAAGCCTAGTTCTCCGTATTTACACTAAGAACCGACAAAACTTCGTCACCTTGAATTGATGGGTTATAATGCCGCCAGTTGCCGGGCGGTGGTTATTTCGCCCGGCATGGTAATCATAAGGACCAATCCAATATATGTTCGAACGCTATACTGAAAAGGCGCGCCGGGTGATCTTCTTTGCGCGCTATGAAGCGTCACAATTCGGGGCTCCAGCAATCGAGCCTGAACACTTGTTATTGGGATTGATGCGGGAAGACAAAACTCTTACCGGCCGATTCTTCCCCCGCGCCCAGGTTTCGATTGAGTCCATTCGCAAAGAGATTGAAGGCCGCACGCTGCTGCGTGAAAAGATCTCAACGTCTGTCGAACTGCCTTTAGCTCCTGAAACAAAGCATGTACTCGCATACGCCCACGAGGAAAGTGATCGACTTCAGCATCGCCACATCGGAACTGAACACTTGCTGCTCGGATTGCTCCGCGAAGAGCGGTCGATGGCCGCGGAGATTCTGTATGAACGAGGTCTGCGTCTAAACGCAGTGCGCGATGAGATCGCGCGACAGTCGGGAGCCGACGCGCGAACCTCCCAGAAGAAAGACACGCCACACCTTGTCGAGTTCTCTCGCGATCTCACTGAAGACGCTTCGAACGACAAACTCGATCCGTTGATCGGTCGTGAAGCTGAGATTGAACGAGTGGTTCAGATCCTATGTCGGCGCACAAAGAACAACCCGGTACTGATCGGTGAACCAGGTGTCGGAAAGACCGCCATCGTCGAAGGCCTGGCCCAGCGGATCGTTCGCGGTGATGTTCCATCGTTTCTCGAGAACAAGAGAATTCTTTCGCTCGACCTATCACTGATTGTTGCGGGCACGAAATATCGCGGCCAGTTTGAAGAACGACTCAAGCAGATCATGCGCGAGCTCGTGGAGAATCCGCAGTACATCGTTTTCATCGACGAACTACATACGCTCGTCGGTGCTGGTTCTGCTGAAGGTTCGCTTGATGCTGCAAATATTCTGAAGCCTGCGTTGTCGCGCGGAGAGATTCAATGTATTGGCGCAACGACGCCCGCGGAGTTTCGCAAGTCGATCGAAAAGGATCGTTCACTTGAACGTCGCTTCCAGGCTGTGAAAGTTCCACCTCCGTCGGAAGAAGAAGCGGTCGGAATTCTAGACGGCGTGCGCGAACGTTACGAGAGCTTCCATCAGGTTCGCTACACCGATGATGCGCTTCAGGCTGCCGTCTATCAATCACATCGCTATATTCCAGACCGTTTCCTACCGGACAAAGCCATCGACGTGATCGATGAAGCCGGGGCGCGTGTGAAACTGCGCGTGCGACGCGAGCAGGGAAATCTTGCCGATTGGAACGAACTGAACGACTGGTCTCGTTCATACGGCAGCTCTTCAACGATCATCCAGGAAGACGCGCTCGTCGCCGCCGAGGTTACGCGCGACGATGTGGAAGAGGTGATCGCACGTTGGACCGGCATTCCGGTGACGTCTTTGAAAGAAGAGGAAACACAGAAGCTTCTTCGTATCGAATCGGAACTGCACAAGCGCGTGGTTTCTCAACGACCGGCTATCTCAGCGCTGGCGCGGGCCATCAGGCGTTCGCGCGCAGGTTTGAAGAATCCGCTGCGCCCGGTCGGCTCGTTCCTCTTCCTGGGTCCGACTGGCGTTGGCAAAACGGAAGTCGCACGTTCGCTCGCTCAATTCCTGTTCAGCACTGAGCGCGCATTGATTCGCTTCGATATGTCGGAGTTTATGGAGAAGCACTCCGTCTCGAAACTGATTGGATCTCCTCCAGGTTATGTCGGGCACGAAGAAGGTGGGCAGCTAACTGAACGAATCAAGCGTTCGCCGTATTCAGTGCTATTGTTCGACGAAATCGAGAAGGCGCATCCTGACATCTTCAATATCCTTCTCCAGGTGTTTGAAGACGGAATCTTGACGGACGCTTTGGGCAATACCGTCGACTTCAAGAATGCGATCATCATCATGACCTCGAACATCGGCGCCCGCTTCATTCAGAAGAAGGGAACGCTAGGGTTCCAGGCCAACACCGAAGCCACACGTGAAAAAATGGAAGAGATGGTGATGTCAGCCGTCCGCCAGACCTTCAATCCCGAGTTCATCAATCGACTCGATGAGATCATCATCTTTGACCAGTTGCATGACAACGAGCTGTTGGAAGTTGTCGAGTTGCAGGTGCAACTGATCAATAAGACGATGGGCCGTCATGGATTTGAAGTAAGTCTTTCAGAAGAAGCTCGGCGTTGGGTTGTTGATAAAACCTGTGCCGATCGGTCTTACGGCGCCAGGCCTTTGCGTCGCGCCTTGCAGAAGTATGTTGAAGATCCACTCTCGGAGGCGCTCATTCAAGGTCAACTTGCCGGGGCTTCACAGGTTGAAGTGTTTGTGCGCGGCGATGAACTCGATTTCCGTCCTGTCGGTGTCGAAGCCGCCGAAGATGATGCCCTCTTGATCCATTAACCGTCCCTCGCAGTATCCCCGTCTACGTTTTCATCCAATTCGGGTCTATGTCTGTGTAAATCTCTGCGTCTCGTGCGTCCCAGGAGCGAATTAGCGGGAAACCGAGATGCACTGGGACGCAGAAGATTGCGCAGAGACTTGAATCTGCAACAGTTACCCCAGAATTCGCGCTTTGGACTTTACTGTTTTTTGCCGATATAATGCGCCACTTTGCGGCGTAAAAGCTGGCAACTGGGTCTGAGAAGACTGAATCCAAGTTTGCGTCTTAAACCCCAGTTCTGTTTGCGGTTTTGCCCGTTATTATCAACACAGTTTATTTTTCATCTCTTAAGCTCCCCGAAGTTTCTGAGGCCCGGAAGAACTACTGAGGGAATTGGTGCCTATGCACTCATATCGCGCGTCAATGCTCGTGTTTTTGAGCGCTTTCTGCGGAATCATAACGATCTTCGGCTCAAACCCTGCCGTTAAAGCTCAACAACCTCAGCGCCTCGTAGAATCCGTTGACGTCACCGGCAACCGCCGGCTGCGCAAAGACGACATCCTTTACTGGGTACAAACGCGGCCCGGCGACGCGTACAGCGTTGAACAGGTTGAGCGAGACTACCAGGCAATACTCGCTCTCGGTTTTTTCGATAAGACCGCCACTCGCGTCCTGACCGAGACAGGTCCGCGCGGCGGCGTGAACATCATCTTCGAAGTAAAAGAACTGCCGATCATTCGCGATCTGATTTTCGAGGGGCTGAGTAGTGTTGCAGAGTCGGACGTGTTGAAGGCGTTCCGCGAACGCCGCGTCGGTATCTCAAAAGAAAGCGTTTACGACCCGGTAAAAGCACGAAACGCGATGCGCGTGATCAAGGAGCTGCTGGCAGCGGCCGGTCACCCAAACGCAACTGTCGAAGAACGCAGTGAAGAAGTATCAGCCACGTCTCGCGCTATCACGTTCGTTGTTGATGAAGGCGATCGAGTTCGCGTCGTCGAAGTTCAGTTTGAGGGGAACACCAATTTCAGTGACGGCCAACTTCGTGGTGCGATGAAGTACGTCAAAGAAGCGGGCCTCATCACGCGATTCAAAGGCAACGACATTCTCGATAGTGAGAAGCTCGAGTATGACCTGCGACTGGTTGATAACTACATGCGTTCGAAAGGTTATCTACAGGCGCGGCACGGTGACTATCGCGTTGAAAGCCTCGGCCGGAAGCGAACGGGTTTTCCGGTTCTCCCTTTGCCATTCTTGTCTTCCGTTGACGAGGGACTCCGCATCACGGTGCCGATCATCGAGGGCAAGGTTTACCGCCTCGGCGAGTTGAAGGTTGAAGGCAATTCGATCTTTTCTGAGCAGGCGGTCCGCGCAGTCATCGGTCTGAACAAAGGCGACGTCGCTAACGGTGAAAAGATCAGCAAAGGCTTGTTTGAAAACCTGAAGAAGTTTTACGGCAACCAGGGATTCATTGAGTACACAGCCGAGCCTGTTCCGTCGTTCAAAGACAATCCCCAGAATCCTGACGAAGGCATCGTCGATTTCGTTGTCACGATCGAAGAAGGCAAACAGTTCTCACTGAGACGACTCGAGTTCGTCGGCAACACGTTCACACGCGACAATGTGCTGCGGCGCGAGGTTCTGATTAACGAAGGCGACATCTACAACGAAGGTTACTGGGAGTACTCGGTAATCAAGCTCAACCAGCTCGGCTACTTCAATCCTATCGACAAAGATAAAGACGTTGACCGCAGGACCAACGACGAA